>DAOVEQ010000055.1 GCA_030668905.1 Thermococci archaeon | reverse complement strand
GAACATTGAATGATATACTATCAAAAATATCAATCTGGAACAACATGCCAAAAGAACAGCTCATTGATTTGCTTAAGAGAATGTAGTCGTAACACAATTGTAAACTTCATACGTAGGGAGAGGTAGGGCGTTGAGAGTTTGCGGGTTCATGATGTTACCTTTTACCGGGTCTCTGGTAATAAATCTTCCTATTGTTGGATCGTAGTAGCGAGCGCCGTAGTAGTATAAGCCAGTCGCGTCCTTTTCCTTTCCTGTGTATTTGTATTTTTCAGTAATGTTATTCAACCATGCACCATATTATAAGAATCAATTATTTCTATTTTATTATCTCTTTTATTTTCTAAGAAAACTTATTTATACCCCTACATCCTTAAGACTATTGGCAACTGAAGACGAGATTATTGGACAGCGAAGGAGGAAAAATAATGGAAGTTAGTGGAGACACAATGGGAAGCGAAGTGAGAAGTAAACCAATAATGAAACCTGGTGAAACAGTTCATGAAATTTTATTGGAAGATACGGAAAGGATCGATATCGATCATTACTTTATGAAGATTGCGGAGATAGTAAAAGAGAGATCTACGTGTGTGAAACAAAAAGTAGGTGCCGTTCTTGTAAAGGATAAGCATATCATATCCACAGGATATAACGGTGCACCAAAAGGTGTTACGCATTGTACTAAAGGAACATGCTTGAGGCAGGGTTTAAACTCTCTCGAAAAGGCATATTTATGCAGGGGAGCACACGCAGAAGCGAATGCAATTGCACAGGCAGCCTTTCATGGCGTCTCTACGAAAGATTCTGTTATATATTGTACTCATTTTCCATGCATGTCATGTTCAAAACTTTTAATAAATTCGGGGGTAAAAAAGATATATTATGCGAGAGAGTATGATATGAATAACACGTTAAAAATGAATTTACTGAAGGAAGCAGGGGTGGAGATCGAAAAGGTAGTTTGATGTATTTTATACATGAGTTCGATCCATGGAAAAACAAATTCTGCACGTGCTCGAAAAAATATTCATTGAATCCGTATACAGGATGCGATCATCGCTGCATTTACTGTTATTCTACTTATATCCTCAATTTTTATAACTGCAGGAGAAAGAAAGATCTTTTTAGAAAAATAGAGAAAGATCTGCAAAAAATACCTGAAAAATCTATAATAAGTATGTCAAACAGTTCTGATCCTTACCCGACAATAGAAAAAAAATACGGAGACACGAGAAAAGTTCTTGAGATTTTAAAAAAGTACGATATGCAGGTATTGATAGTTACAAAAAGTGATCTCGTGGCAAGAGATGCAGATCTTCTCGCAAAGATGAAAGCAGTTATTACTATGACGGTAACTACTTTTGAATCAAAAAAACTCGAGTCGAACGCTCCTTCTCCCGAAAAAAGATTTGAAGCCATGAAAATATTGAATGATCATGATATTCCGACAGCATTAAGATTAGATCCTGTTTTTTTGTATCTGTCAAAGGATTACAAAAAAGTTATAGAAGAAGGAATAAAAGCTGGAATAAAACATATTACATCCTCAACTTACAAAGCGAAAAAAGATAACTGGGAAAGATTCTCCAAAATATACCCTGAGATAGCGAAAAAAACGTACGATCTCTATTTTAAAAAAGGAACTAGAGTAGGAAGGAGTTATTATCTTCCTGAAGATATAAGAAGAGAAATGATGGAGAAGGTAAAAAACGTATGCGATAATTATGGTATAAGTTTCGCTACGTGCAGAGAAAACCTGAACATGAACTCAAAGAGCTGCGATGGATCTCATTTGTTCTGAGCTTTCTTTATGAACTCTGTATATCCACATTTTCCACAGGTGAGTCTATCCTTATGTTCTGCCAGGAAAACACCCGCCCCACAACGAGGACACGTTTTTTTTCTTATAACTTTATTATCCTTGATCTGATATTTCTTGGAGATCATTGCTCTTCACCCATCAAGCCATTTCTTTTGAGTACATAATTTTCTTCAATAGATCTCATGTTTTTTTCGTCTTTGTATATCTTCAAAAATCCTCTGTACTCTTTTTTTCCAAACTGAGGTTTCATATACTGTATTACAAATGTATTCTTATCGAGATCCAGCATGGCAACTATCCTTTCCCTCACATCCTCATATTTTTCACTGCCAGTTTCTGGAATAACCTTAAAGTATACCTCTTTTCTTTCCAGCAGGAGATTTTCCTTTTCTTCCTGTATTTCTATCTTCATTTTTCCACTTCCATTTTTTTTATATCCTCATTAACTCTTTTTTTATTCTTTTCATTTGCCTCTATTACTTCTATACCTTCTTCAGGTATACCATAAACTATCAGAGCGCCCAAAGGTGCGAATAAGATAGCCGGCAATGATGCTAAGTCTTCTTCACCTTCTATAAAAATCTTTTGTTTTGATCTCATTTTTTTTATTGCATCCCAGAGTTCATCTGCAATAACACCGGGAGGATTTTTTACCTTTATCTCTTCATATCCCTCTATTATGAACTCTTCTTTTTTTGTTCTCATGCTTTTTCCATCTATGATGATAACATCGGGATTTATCCCTATTTTGATTAAATTTTTTGTTACCACATCCCCTATGGATATGAGAAACTCTTTCTTATAAGATTTTTTAAATTCTATATAAGGATACGGGATGTCTCCTCTAATCACTTTTCCTATATGTGTTTTAAAAAGATCTCTTGTCTCTTTTGTAAGTTTCAGCATTATCTTACCTTAAGTGCGTACTTCCCTCGTGTTTTTATCATGAGCTTTTCTGCTATGATAGATTTTTTAGGTTTTATTATAACAACGAGACCATGCCATTCATCAGAGAGACGGGAGGTCTTGCAGTTTGGACAGATCTCTGTTTTTGAACTCACGACCATGCCACAATCTTTGCATGCTTTCATTTCTTCTCCTCCTTCTTTTTCTCCTCGCTTATCCATTCAAACTTACCGAGATAAGGCTGTCTCATCGTCAGTCCCACCTTCACGACTTCTTCTTTTGTGCCGAGAGTAACGATCCTTGCTCTTACGTAATCTCCCTCTTTTATTATCTGTTTTGTTTCCTTTCCTGTGAGAGTATGCTGTTTTTTATCATAACTTATATAATCATTTGTGATCTGGGAAACATGGCTCAACGCATCTACAGGCCCTATCCTCACAAAGACTCCAAACTCGACAATTTCAACAACATGCCCCTCAATGATCTCATGGAGTTTCGGCAAAAATGTAAGGACATCAAAAATGACATTATTATAAGAAGCACCATCCCCATGGATCACTCTTCCTTCTCCTATCTCTATAATATTCTGAACACAGAGCATCATTCCCAACTCTTTGTCCCATTTGCCTTCATACTGTTCTCTTAAAATATCGAGAACTACCTCTTTCTGATCCTCACTGAATCTATCTGGAGGAATTCTCACTATATCTTCCAACTTCACGAGCTTGTACATTACAAAGCCTCCATAGTCTACACAACTCTCACATTTAAAAAGGTTTACCTCTTCAAAATGATGACCAATGTTTTATCTTTGGTCTCCATTTTTATAAGTTCGCCCTCAGAAATATACATGAAGTATCCTATCTCTGGAAAATCTAATTTGTAACAGTCATGTCCCTCCGTTTTCTCGACTTTCATCTCTATCTTCAGAGCTTTCATGGGCTGGGCTGCAAACATTGGTATGATGTAACTATCTCCAGTTTTTAGTTCCATCGTCTTAAACATGAGCGCCCACTGTCCGATCATATTATTATCGAGAAGATACGTGCCCTCTTCAAGTTTTATATCCTTTTCAAATTTTTGATCTCCCTTTGTTGCAGCTTCATGAACGTTTCTTTCTGTAAACTCACAAGAAACTGTCTGTTTTTCATTGTTCACATAAGCCACAAACTCGTAATGCACTGGCATGCATTCTTTTGTGATCGTATATTTTGCATCTATTTTTAAATCTATATTTGCTTGGCTTATATTTACCTCAGACTCTATGAGGTAGTTCTCTCCTTCTTTTCCGACAACTTTGTATTTATTGTAACCTATGTAACTTCCGTTTGAGTAAAACTCGTACGTATATTCCTCTCCTATTTCCAGGTCAAGCTCTTTTGTTTTTGTTTCTTCTTCCTCCGATATGCATCCGGAAAAAACAATAGATATCACTAGCAATACCAAAATTTTTCTCATTCCATCACCTCTTTTAATTTTATTATTCCGATGAGCCCTATTATCCCGAATATTACAACAGGTATCTCCATCATATATACCCCTTTTGCTGTTTGAGGGATGTTGTGCTGCATCCATGGAATAATCCCGTCTATAATACTCTTATATATTATGGAATAAAGGAAATATCTAATTTTTTTAGTTTTTACCGAGTATACGACGAGAACACAGGAAAATATATGGCCGAATAAAACAAATAATCTTTCGATTATGGGAGCAAAGAGTATACCCGGATCTTCGTATGTGGAAGCTTTCGTAAGAATAAGATTTAGAACACTGACAAAAGAGAAGATCCCCAAAATGAGAGCCTCACATCCACCGAAACCTATCCCGAATCCTACGGCATCTTTGAAGTTCATCTCAATTTTCTTTGAAACTACATATGTAAAACCGTTCTCAAGGATTCCAGTTCTCAGACCTACATATATCCCAAAAATTATAATAAAAGTAGATATGGTAAATTTTCTCATTAAAAAATCGTTCAAAGGCGTAAGATCCATTAAAACTTTCACTGCTATGGCTGCAGCCCACGTTAAGGCTCCGAATAAGAAATATTTCAATTTCACATCTTTTCTCCAGTAGATTACCGGAAGGATACCTACAAGCATCATTCCTATACCGGCAAATAAAAGATAAGGACTAGTCATTTGTATCTCCTATTTTTCCTTTCATTTTTCTTTATATGCAGAGATATTTTAAATTTGTTTTGTTCTACTAAGTCGTGATTGGATGGTTTAAATTCCTCTTTAAGAATCAATACTCTGGGAAGATAAGCTATTTGCATTCTTGTTTTCAAATCCTTCTGTAACCTCTTTGGAGTATTTGAAAACGAAGACTAATATCACAAGGAGTAAAATTGTTACCACTGTAAGAGCAATTATATATGCAGGGACCAGATCTAATAAAATGCCCATTATACCAAAACCTATCGGAACAATTCCCTGAGCAGCAACTTCTATAACTGAAAATATCCTTGCCCTGAACTCTGTTGGTGTAAGTTTCTGGAGTTCGACCATTATTGGAGTATTAACAAAGGCATTGAACACTCCCATAAAAACAAAAGTAAGAGATAACGCAAAAAACAGAGTCCAGCTGGCATAACCTAATCTTCCAACAATTTGTGGGAAGATCAAGGCTACAAAGACGAACGCGAATCCCATCTGAGCAAGTAATCCTCTGTTTAGCATTTTTTCTACTTTGCTTTTTGCTAATAAAGTACCGATTATAATATTTCCAATCAATATTCCAGCCATGAACGAAGTTTGAAGCATCCCATACTGCTCCGAAGAAAATTTTATCACAATTCTCGAGACGTATGGAAGAAGAACAGCAAAAAGGGGATTGAAGAGAAAATTTATTACTAATGCAAAAATCATGAGAACTAAAAGACCTCTGTGAACTTTTATAAAGTAGATACCTTCCTTCAAATCCTCTATAACTTCATGTATCTTCCCGAGTTTTTTCGTTTTCTGATGATACTTAATGAAAAGTTCACTCACTCCCGAGCCGATAAATGAAACACCGTTTATCAAGAAAGCTACTCTTATTCCACCTAATCCATATATTATTCCTCCCAATGCAAGGCCGATAATGTATGAGATACTGTTAATAGCCCCCATAGTAGAGTTTGCTCTGGTAAGATCCTCTTCTTCGACGATATCCGGCAACATTGCCATCGTTGCAGGACCAAAGAGTGCACTCATAAGCGAAACCACAAACTGGGCGCCAAATAATAGAGGAATTGTAATAAGATCCCTCGTCGCCAGTAATGCCAAAATTAAAATTACTGCTCCCCTTCCAAAATCCGTCCATACCATTATCCACTTTCTATTCACTCTATCTCCCACCACTCCTGCAATAGGATAGAGAATGAGCCTGGGTGCCATTGTGATGATCATGAACGTTCCCATGATTGTCCCCGAGCCAGTCAGGTCGAGAATAAACAATGGCAACGCAACGTCCTGTACTCCAGTGCCCATTAATGAAACTAGTCTTCCCATTGCATATAGCAAAAAGTTTCTCCTGTCTTTCATTCTCTATCCTCCTTTTTGTGCAGGTTACAGGGGCTTTCCTTCATACCATTAATTATCACAACTCCTTTATAAAGTTTACTGTTGAATACTTCAAAAATATAAAATTGTACTATAAGTTTACTTAATTATACACTTATCTGGAAAATGAATTTTTCATGTCCTCAGCCTCCCTGTCCTCGTTTCGTTTTCTCAATACATGCATTGATGCAAAAGTTTAAAAATAATAGAAGCATATACTTATAACGCCAATTTGGAACAATACACGTATTTTGTCACCACGACTTTTAAAAGGTAGGAAAAATGGGAATTTTTAGAGATCCTGATATCGAAAAACTTCGAGCAAAGAGAGATGTTAAAGGGCTGATAAAAGCCTTGAAGGACGAGCATGTTCGATGGAAAGCAATAGAGGCTCTTAGAGATATAGGAGAATCTGCGGTAGAATCACTCACTCATGCCTTGGAGAACGGAGACAAAGATACCCGACGAGAAGTAACAAGGGCTCTTGGTATGATAGGTGACTCAAACGCAGTAGAGCCACTAATTCAAGCCTTGAAGGATGAAGATTGGCATGTTCGGGGAGAAGCGGCAAAGGCTCTCGAGGAAATAGGAGATGTAAGAGTTATAGAACCCCTAACCCAAGCATTGGATGACGAAAACTCGTTTGTTCAGAGAGCTGTGAAAACTGCTTTGGAGAGTATTAGAGCTAAGAAAGGCTGAAAATAAAAAAAAGAAAAATTTAAAATAGCGGCGCGAAAATGATCGCCACTATAGACATCAGTTTTATAAGAATGTTTAAAGATGGTCCTGATGTATCTTTGAAAGGATCTCCTACCGTATCGCCGACGACGGACGCTTTATGTGCATCACTGCCTTTTCC
>DAOVEQ010000046.1 GCA_030668905.1 Thermococci archaeon | reverse complement strand
ATGCATATTCCTCCACAAGAATCTTTTTTTCTCTCCTGAGAGTGTCCTGACATCCAAGGAGTTTTTAGCCTCTTCTACAAAAAAGATCTCATTATTATGTTCAATGAACATTCCTTTCTTGTATCTCGGTAATCTGAGAACAGATATTACTCGGGATTTATCTTTCCCATATACTTCAAAGCTCTTTTTTATCTTTCCACCATACTTTGATCTGAGGAACTCTAATATTTTTGCTGCTGTCCTTTTCGATATAAAATAAAAGTCAATCCCTTCTTTTTTGTCTATGATCTTTGAGATAACATTTTCTTCATTGATATCTTCTATCGTTTCTACAATCCCTTCTTTTTCTTCTTTACTAAGCATGCTCTCTTCTCTTCTCACCTGTATTACCGCCTCATAATATCCTCCATGGATTCTGGAACATGTAAGACAGGTGGTATAATCAAAGATTATCTTTGAGAACAGGTTTTCTTCTACTTTAAATTCTTCAGCGACAAGTAATTTGATATTAACATCTATTTTTTCCTCTCTGCAGGAAAACTCTATCTCTATCTGATTCTTTTCCGTATCTTCTATCCTATCAACTATCTCAAAGTTTTTTCTCGGCTTCAGATAATATAAAACTGTTTTTGTTACCATATCTCTTATCGATCCATGTTCCCACTTGTTTAGATAAAATGCTCCGCAGTGTTTGCAGATCTGAAGTTTTATGTTCTTATCAATAGAAAAAGGCGATTTTTCCTTCGAAAAACAGGATTTGCACATCCCCTCCTGTAATTTCTCTGTTTCTTTTCCGCAGATACAGCATCTCATACCCTCACCATCTGGGCATGAACTGTTTTTCCCACGTTTATAACATTATCTTTTTTTATGAATCCCCATTCTATACATTTTCTGACAGTTTCAACGCCTACTAAATTCAGTATTGTTGCTCTTTCCAGAATGGGTTTAACCTCCTCCAGATTTTTCTTTTCTCCTTTGTAAAAGCTCTCCTTTACCTCAAAGGTAACGTCATTAAAAAAAAATTTCTTCCCGAGAATGTCTTCATCACAAACGGCTATTAAGACATCTCCGGCAGTTTCATAAATTTTTACGTGCACTTCCATAAAATTCCCTAAATACGTTTTATTGGATGTCTGGCACCACAGGCTCCACATTTAAGAAGGTATACTCTTCCTTCTTTTATTATTGTGGTATCAGGTTTTCCACATTCATGACATAGCACGTAGTTCTTTGTGTAGAGTTCTATCTTTAGATTTATGATCCCTGTACCGAATTTTCCTTGAAACTCTGCTTTGTTGCCGACAATCTCTCCAGAGGTAGCCAGTTCCTTCAGGAGGAATTTCATTATGTGCTCAGGTTTTCTGTTCAGCATCGTGGCTATCTCACTGAAGTTTCTGATCAGAGTTCTGTTTCCTGCTATTACAACATCTGCCTTAGGTATCTCAAACCTCTCTTCTTTAAGTACTTTTTCCGGGAGGTTTTTCCATGCCTCATCCAATAGTTTTTGGTAATTATCTTCCATTAGCTCACCTTTTTAACTTGATTTTCCTATTAGTAATTATGTATAAATTATGCGGATCATGTTTAAAAAGGCTTGGCTTACAGGGGAATCCAGAGGAGTGTGAGCTGTGCGGGAATATTTTTGAAAAAATTGATGATCTTCTCAATTTTACATATGATGTAGAGTTCTCTAATTTCAATGTGGGTGTGAAACTCGATCCGGAAACTCTGGAAAACGAGAAAAAAATTATAGAAGAATTGAATTTACCTGGAGAAAAAACTCTGAAAAGAGAGTTATTGTTAGTTTTACGAAAGAAATTAAAAGAAAAATTCAATAAAGAGATAGAAATGGAAGATCCAGACGTGATCTTTATTTTCGATCTTAAAAAACTTAAAGTAATACCTGAAAACAATTCTCTGTACATAAAAGGAAGATACAATAAATACGTTAGAGATATACCCCAAACAAAATGGTACTGCAGAAAATGCAGAGGTAAAGGTTGTTCATACTGCAATTTTAAAGGTAAAATGTATGAGACAAGCGTTGAGGAAATTATAGGGGAAGTTATTCTGAAATATACGAAAGTCGAAGAAGAGAAATTTCATGGTGCAGGGAGAGAGGATATAGATGCAAGAATGCTCGGAGATGGAAGACCTTTTGTCATTGAGATTCAGAAACCGAAGGTTAGAAGATTGGACCTTAAAAAGATACAATCTGAGATAAATAATGATAATAGAATAAAAGTAAGTGAACTGGAGTACTCCAATAAAAGAGAGGTAATAAAATTGAAGAAAGGGAAGTTTAAAAAGACATATCTGGTTTATTTAGATCAGGATATCTCTGATGAAGATTTTGCAAAGATCAAGGATTTTCGTGAAATAAATCAGAGAACGCCTAAAAGAGTCCAGCATAGAAGGGCAGATAAGATTAGAATCAGAAAGATTTATAAAGTAGAAAGGGAAAATAGTAATTGCTTGAAGATCTGCTGTGAAAGCGGACTTTACGTAAAAGAACTGATCACAGGAGACGATGGGAGAACTGTGCCGAGTGTGTCTTCTATCGTTCAAAAAGATTTGGAATGCATAGCTTTGGATGTAATAAAAATTCATGATAGGTGAAAATATGGAAAGATCAAGAGGATTCAGAACGAGAAGTAGAGGAAAACTCACAAAAAGATACAGAGATAAAAATTTAAACATTATCTCCAGGCTCTTGGTAGATTATAGTAACGGAGATAAGGTACATTTAGTGCTGGAACCTTCTATACATAGGGGAATGCCTCACCCAAAGTTTCATGGCGTCACTGGCACTATTATAGGCAAGAGAGGAAAATCGTATCTCGTGGAGATCAGAGAAAAAAAGAAATATAAAACTATCATTGCCAGACCAGAGCATCTCAGAAAACAGGAGATATAATATGTTGGGCAAAAAAAAGCTTGATGAGAGGGGTTTAACTCTTCCAGAAATAAAAAAAATCTTGGAGGATAGAAAAGAGAAGGGAGAGTTACTTTATGAGCAGGGTATAGCTTTAGATCATCTCATGAAGTTCTGCAAGCTTGATTTGAAGAGTGCACAAAAATTGAAAGAGGAACTTTTAGGGATCGGGATTTCTTCTGAGATAGCTGTGAAGATAACAGATATTCTTCCTGAAGATAAATACGATCTTGGAGTGATATATGCTAAGGAGAGGCATATTTTAGATAATGAAGAAACAGAGAAAATTTTGGAGATCGTAAAAAAATATAAGTGATAAAATGAAAAAGATCTATGAAAATTACGCTCATGTTCTTGATTATCTTCCCGAAGGGTACCCCAATGAGGGAATGAAAAGATCAAAGAAATCTCCTGTGGCACAAGTAGTAGGAGAAAACTATTTTTCATTGTTAGAGGTAGTTCCGAAAACGGAACTAGAGGTATATGAAAGAATTTTCATTGGAAAGGGCCAGAGAGACAAGATAAATCATATAAAAAAAAGATTGTTTTACGAGGAGTTGACCTCTACGGCAAAAGCGGAGCTGCCATATATAGTCGAGGAGATAGTAAAGAAAAATGAAGAGGAGTTTGTCAAATTCTTTAATAAGGCGAGACCCATATCCATAAGATTCCATCAATTAGAACTTCTTCCGGGCGTTGGGAAAAAACTTATGCTGTCCATACTGAATGAACGGAGAAAAGGAGAGTTCAAAAGTTTTAAGGACATAGATGAGAGAGTTTCCTCCATGCCAGATCCTGCAGGCATGATTGTCAGAAGAGTTGTAGATGAATTGGAATGTAAAGATAGATACACTATTTTTGCACCGTTGAGAAAAGCGGAATCTGAGGAAAGGTAGGGGTTCTTTTTCTAGATTGGACAAAAAATATTTAAATTATTCCCACTGTACAATAAGCAATAACTTGAGAAGTGTTTAGGTGAGGAGAGAGGTTTGATTTTCCAATGGCTGAAGGATGGATATTATGGCTGAAAGAAAAAATATTCTAATAATACTGGCAATAATTGTCATCGCACTTTCTGCGATCGTCGTAGCCTTCGGTTCAGCAGAAATAATCAAAGGGTTTTTTGTTTGTCTTATTTTTTTAATAGTTTTTATTTTCCTCCCCATCTCTTTAATCTTAAATGGGTGGAGATATATAAAAAATGGAGAATGGTATATAGAGTTGCCAAGACCTAGAATGGGGATTTTCACAGGTGAAAAGTTATTTGCTTGGATTCAGCTCATAATGGGCGTAATAGCACTGATAGTTGCTATTGGAGGATCGTTGATAGTGATAATTATGACGTTATTGGGGAGATAATGTAACAAACCCGCAAACGTTAAATGAAAAATAAGTCAATGCCTCGACCCCCCTCTTTTCGAGGTCTAACAAAAAACCTTAAATATCTATAAAAAAAGGGAATTCTATGGAACTGCCGAGAGGAACATCTGTACATTACAGTGAGAGAGAAAATTTTATAGTAGATGGAGAGTTATTTAATAGTATTGAACCAGATTTTAAAGGGTATATAAGGATATTTGGGAAAAATGAAAGTGTAGAAGATGCATATTTTCTGATCATGAATAAAAAGGTAATCGCTGCAGATATAACGAATCTGGGTACAAATCAAATCTTTAAAGGAGACGAAGCTATGGCTATCCTGAATGGCAAGAGATTTGGAACGGCTACTGTGGAGTTCATGAAGTTTGATGATTTTATGTTTGACGTTGCTTTGGAGGTGAATGAAGAGTGTATTTTAAAGGGAAAGAAAGTTTCTAAGGAAGAAATTGTCAAAAAAGAGGTCATTCCACCCAAGAAACTTGATAGAGAAGCTTTATTAAAAAAATACAGGATAAAGGTACCGACAGACGAAACGATAGTGAAACTCTTCGGAGAAAAAAATGAAAAGATTATTGCACTGGAGGAAGAGTGTAAATCCGAGATTCTCAGTATCATAAAGAGAGGTTTTTTCAAAGATTCGATGTTTGAGAGGATCAGTCTTGAAGGATTTGAGGCATTTTTAAGAGAAAACAGCATTTTCTGCAATGTAAAAATTAATTATCAGTGTTTTGTTCTCAGTTTGAAGGATGGGATGGAAGAAGCATTTCGTGATAAAATAGAAAAACTTGCAGAAGATACTATAAAAGAAAAAATGAGAAGATTGGGATTGAAATATAGGCTCTCTGTTAATCTGATGCTGAATCTGAAATTGCATAAAACTTAGATCGCTTTTATGTCTGCCACTATGTGCCATACGCCGGGAGAGAATTTTTTTACCTTTCTCATGGAAATAATCTCATAGTTTTTATTTACCGTGTTTATTTCCGAATATATGGCATCAGGATAAAGTTTTTCAACTACAGTCTGGTGGTAGTGTATTATCCCCCCCTTTTTGACAATTTCAAAAGCTTTTTCTAAAAACTCGTTTGTTTTTTGTATATAACCCATTATCACTCTATCTCCTTTTCCTGAGAACTCTCTACAGTCCATATTAATAGCTTTTACTCGATCCTCAACTCTATTCAATTTTATATTCTCTTTCAGATAATAAAAAGCCTGAGGATTCTTTTCTATCGCAGTAACATAAGCGTGAGAATGGTAAGCTATAGGTATAGAAAAATAACCTACTCCTGCAAACATGTCTATTACTTTTTCACCTTTTTTAGGTATCCCGCTCATTCTCTGTCTCTCTTCTATATTCCCTGAAGAAAACATAACTTTACTCAGATCAAGCTTAAATTTTATTTTATTTTCTATGTGCATAGTATCTGTACCGTTTCCTGCCAGATACTCAAAATTTGGTTTTCTGTATTCTCCAGAAATATAGCCTTTCCTCAAAACTGTTTTTACTCTCTTAAAATTTTTGAGATATGCATTTCCTATCTCTCTCTTCCATTGAGATAACTCGTCAGAGATGTATATGATCAAAATATCTCCAATTAACTCGTAAGTTTTTGGGAGTTTCCTTATGTTTTTGGTTTCTAAAATATCTTCCAGATCATTGCATATACTCTCAAAAACAGCTTTTTTCATAAAAAATAAAAAAAGTTAGATTATATCGAGTTCCTTTCCACATTTCTCATAGGCTCTGAGGATTACATCCAGGTCTTCTTTACTCATCCCTGCATTCATCTGGTTGCGTATTCTTGCCTTTCCCCTGCCGACCATTGGAAATACTATCGCAAGACAGAATATTCCTTCATCATAAAGCCTTTTTGCGAGTTCCTGTGCTTTTTTACTGTCTCCTACCATCGAGGGTATAATTGGGGTCTGACTGTTCCCAGTGTCGAAACCAAGACTCTCTATCTCTTTTTTGAAGTATTTCGTGTTATCCCAGAGTTTTTTGACCCTTTCGGGCTCCTTCTCCACGATGTCAAGTGCAGCTATGGATGCAGCCGCTATATGCGGCGGAAAAGCAGCACTCAAAAGCCATGTTCTTGATGTGTTATATGCATATTTTATGAGCATTTCACTTCCTGCAAGCATACCTCCAAAGCTGCCAAAAGCTTTGGAAAATGTACCTACCTGGAAATCTATCTTTTTTTCCAGATTAAACTCTGTTGCTATCCCACGTCCCTCACCGAGGACTCCTTCCCCATGAGCATCGTCCACATATGTCATAGCCCCGTACTCATCTGCCAGTTTCTGAATCTCGTCCATCTTTGCGATGTCTCCGTCCATCGAGAAAACACCATCTGTCAGGACTATAGCTCTCCTGTAATCTTTTTTCTCTGCATCTTTTAAAACTACTTCTAATTCTCCCATATCCGAGTGTGCGTATATTCCTCTATCAGCTTTCGTTAATCTAACGCCATCTATGATACTTCCATGATTGAGCCCATCCGAGATTAATATGTCTCCCTTTCCTGCCAGCTGGGGTATCAATCCGGCATTCACCGCATATCCTGTTTGGTAGGTAATACCTGCCTCAGTTCTTTTAAACTCTGCTATCTTCTTATTGAGCTCCTGATGTACATCCATACATCCCGCAATTGACCAATCAGATCCTGCACCGGCACCATACTTGTCTATAGCCTTTATGGTTGCTTCCTTGAGTCGTGGATCATTTGCCAAATTTAGATAGTTGTTCGATGCCAGCATTATACATTTTCTTCCTTCCACGATTACATGAGGCTGCGAAGGTCCATTGAGACTTCTTATCGTCCACGTTTCCCCTCTTTCAAGCATATTTTTGTACTCTCTTTCTAAAAATTCTGTTTTCTCTTTCATTCAATCACCGTTATCTTTCCTCTCTATATTAGGAATTTTTATATTTAAAGGTTGGTATATTGGTTTTTATTGCATAATATCACAATATACCCAAGCCAGAAATAACTGATAATAGCCCTGCAACTATTACTACAATCAACACAATATTCTGAAACAGTTTTTCTTCAACTCTATGCACGAGTTTGA
>DAOVEQ010000209.1 GCA_030668905.1 Thermococci archaeon | reverse complement strand
GGTATCTGTGACAGAATAACTGATTCCCATGTTTGCATAAAAAAGATATATGGGGAGTATTTATAAGGTTTTTCTATCCAAACCTCTTCTCAAAATATTTTTTCATGATCTCTTTTTTATTTTTTTTACCCTCTAAACCTTTCCAAACATCACATGCCAAATCTCCTTCGGGACACTCCGTGAAAAAACATGAAGGACCTGCGTTTTCGAATATTACAGGTGCTTTTTCTTTGCACATTTTTAACATCTTCCATGCCATCTCCTGGATCTCCCACTGCGCCCTGCTGCAGCATCTCAGTTTAAAAAAATGCAGTAATTCACGGGAATTCATCGTTACAATAATATTTGTTTTTGTAGCATTCGGGAGGATAAATCTTGCATCTTCCTTTGTAGTTGTTTTCAAGAGCTCCTCGTAAACTTTTTTGATGTTTTCAAGAGCTTCTAGATACTTCTCATTTTTTTCGAGGTTCTTTGGTACAACAAAACTATCTTTTAACTCCACATATCTCTGGCTCTGCTGTGTATAAGATGCCATTCTGTGTCTGACTAACTGGTGAGTGCACGCTCTCGAGACTCCTTCAATACTGAAAGTAAAAGAAGCATGCTCTATGACAGAGATATGCCCGTATCCTATCACTTTTTTTAAAATATCTTCTATCTCTTTTTTCGTAAATTTCTCATATGTTTCGCTTGCTCCTTTGTACCAGTAACTTGTTAATGCTGCTGCGGCACACGTTTTCTCAGGATTTTCTGTGTTTGAGATCAAAAAAACTTTCACTTTTTCACCTTTATCTCTATGATTCCTTTCTCAGTCTCTCTTAACGAATGTACAATCGATGTCACAACATTTTTCACCAGCTCGCTTACAAATCTGTTCAAATTGATCTTTCTCCCGTTTATTCTTATCTCCGTCTCGTTTAACTGCTGACATTCTTCTACCGAAGCCTCACCTTTGATTATCATAGAAGCCATTTTCTCGCACGTGTATCCACATCTACCGCAGTCAAGATTTGGAAGTTTGAAGCCGTATTTTTCTATCTTTTCAGTTATCTTATCCAGAGTATCTTTATCGGATGCAATTGCCAGATCATCTTTATAATCTCCGCAGGTTATTTTCGGGAAGCTCCTGTTATTTTTAAAACCTTCTACAAGAAGAATATCTACATTCAGATACGAGATTATCTCTTCAAGAGATTTTTTTTCAGGAAAGATGATCCCGGATTTTTTTGCGGACACGTACCCTGTGATATATTTTTCAGAAAACTTTTTTGTATCACTCTCTTTCTCATCAAATCTTTCTGCATGCTTTATTATCCCTACCTTATATTTTTTACCGAGTTTTTCTGCAATTTTTAGGGTCAATGAAGTTTTTCCAGATTTTTTATCTCCTACTATACCAACAGCTTTCATAATCTTTTTATACACAGTATATTTATTAGTCTTATGATTCTAACCTTTGAGATTATAGGAGAGATTGCGATTATAAT
>DAOVEQ010000105.1 GCA_030668905.1 Thermococci archaeon | reverse complement strand
TACAGGATAGGGATTCTCAGTTGCAAGTGTATATACAACAGCTAATAATTCAAAGTTTGGATTCACTCTAACCGTTATCTCTGGCAAATCGTTGGATTCTGCATTAATTGGCCAGAGAAATAATAACAACAAAACAAAACTTAAATAAATTTTTTTATTCATTCTTTTTCACCTTTATCACCTTGTTGTTTTTAAGTGAGGGGTATATTTATATCTTTTGATAATTTTAGTGAATGACAAAAAAGTGGAAAAATTCTATTTTTAAAAGATAGGAAATTAGATTAGATTTTACTCATCCAAATTTTCCATAATTATCTTCAGCCAGTTCATGTAAGAGTTAAATGTGCCTCTCAAGGCTGAGAGATCATTAGAACTGATCTGTAGATAGAGAGAATCTTCATTATTTTCAAATATTGTAGACGTCTTTTTGTAGGGTGCAGAGTCTATCTCCATTTTCAAAGCTTTATAAACTATATCTTTGTTCGGAGTGTATATCTTAAGCTTGATCTTTCTGTCCATCTTTATCATACCTGTAGAGATCCAAAATTTTTATCTCGGGCCCTATTAATTTATTATGGATATCCTTTCTATAAAAGTTTATTGTATCATTTTCTAAATGTATGACTGCATAACTATTTCCAGAGCTGGCATTGAAAAAATAAGCGAGATCTTCAAGATATTCTCCTTTCCCTCCTATACCCAACTCAATGTCCTCTTCTATAGGGCATATAGTTTCTTCCCTTAAAGAAACAGAGACATTTATACAGCCTATCCACTGCCAGTCCAGATCTACTTTTATAAACGAGATTTTACTCGGTTCTTCTTCCTTTGTTTCTACTATACATAATCTATCCATACCCTTTTCATAGGCTAAATCTATAATGCTTCTTAAAGATTTTTTGCCTCTGGGCAGATAAAAAGAGAGAGGGAGAACCGTTTCTAACTCTTTACAAAACTCTTTTGTTTTTGTAGATGTTCTTCTCGAACTAGTTATAAGCATCTATTTTGCCTCTACCTTTTTGGCAAGGGGCAGCCTTACTTTAACTAAGATTCTTGCACCACAAAAGGGGCACTTAACACTTTGCGAAAAGTCCAGAGAATCTTTATCCAAGATTTTTCCACACTTTATACATTTATACACTTTCGCTCACCCTTTTTATAGTTCTTTTTACAAGTTTTCCGGAGTCTGTTTCAGGAAGGTAAGCTCCTCCTGCAAATTTCAGTCCGCACTTTTTACATTCCCATATCCCTGTAGAGACTCTCTTCACACTCCTTCTCTGGCATCTTGGACACTTATGTCTGGTCCTCATATTTTTTTCTATCTTGTTGACCCTATCTCTGATGCCTTTTCCAGCCTTTACTCCGAATCTGTTAGCGCTACCCATAAAATCACTTTTATCTTTCCTTTATAAACCTTCCTTTTTTATAAGATCCGAAATAGTTTTTCTGATCTCTTTTCCTATTTTGATAGATTTTTTTACACAATCCGTGATCTCGTCTACTGTGAATTGACTGTCCCCTCCTTTCTGCATAGCGCAGATGTAACCATTATCTTCGGTCGTTACAGTTAATCTTGCATCCAGTACTTTTTCTTCGTTTTGACTCGGGTCCACGAGAATATTTTCGCCTATTTTTGCAAAGGTACACGAAACTGGCGTTTTAAGCATGGGGAGCGGCATGAGATCCTCTGTAGGATTGCCCTCCTCATCGAGTACAGGTATCTTTGTCGTACGGAGGGCCGTCACAGCAGCTCTATTTGAAGCATCGAATAAATTTCCATCGCTGTCCAGAATATGGAGATCAATGAAAACTACTCTAACGAGTTCTCCTTCTTTTATCACTAAGGACGGCATGTCCAGAGCTGGAGCTTCCCTTATTCCTCTGTCTACAACTCTCGCAAGCTCTATAGAATCCTCCTTGGGGGGTCCTGACTCAAAAAGTGGACTGGCTAGGGGTATTAACTCTGCGTTTGTCGTCATAACTGCTTGATCCGGCGTGTCAGGAAAAGGTTCTCCTTTATTTACCTTAATCCCTGCCAGAACCTTTGTTTCTCCTAGATTCGCCAAACACGATCCTTCAGCTTTTTTGATGATACCTGGTTGTAAGATTAACTTTCTATACTCATCAAATCCTCTACCATCCTCTCTTTCGCCTTTTTTAGCGAGATTTAAGATATAATCCCTCTCTATATGGGATATAAGATCTACCTCAGTCATGATCATCACCTTTGTATCTTTTTCTTAAAGCCTCTTTTTGCTTTTCATAAATTATTTTGCATCCTTTCTTAACCAGATTTAAAGCTTCTTCCAGCTCTTCTGCTGTCATGAGTCCATCCATCTGCAGAAGGCTTATCCCTCCTGTCCTCGGAATCATTGCTATCGGAAGATCACTCTCTCCAAAATTATCTTCCTCTTTGCAAAGATCGAGAATTATCTCACTACCTACTTTTCCGGCAGCACATGAAGGTACGAGATCTTTCATAGGTATCCCTGCATCCGCCAATGCGACACTTGCTGCCGTAATACCGGCACATCTTGTTCCGGCCTCTGCCTGGACTACCTCAATGTTAACATTTATTACAGACTCGGGAAAGTTTTCTGTAAGAACTACAGGCTCAAGGGCACCTCTCGTAACCTTTGAGATCTCGACACTCCTCCTGTCAGGTCCAGGTCTTTTTCTATCATCCACAGAGAAAGAAGCCATGTTATATTTGCACTGCAAAACAGCTTTATCAGATCTCCTTAAAAACCTTGGAAACAACTCTCTTGGACCATAAACTGCTACATAGACTTTGTTCATTCCCCACTCCACATATGCAGATCCGTCTGCTCTTTTAAGAACACCTACCTCTATTTTGATATCTCTCAATTCATCTTTCTTTCTACCATCTATTCTTATCCCATCTTTAATGAGTTCCATTAAATCACCTTCTCTTCTAAAAACTTTGTTATTCGTTCTGTTAATCCAGACGTATGGCTCTCAGCATCAATAATCTCTATAGCTTTAAGAGCAAGATCCTCGCCTTCATTTTTTCCTTTAACCCAGATCGTTCCATTCTGTCCCACATATACTTTACATTCTGTGTATTTTTTTATGATGGATATCATGGAGCCTTTTTTTCCTATTACTCTTGGTATCTTAGTAGAGGATATGTTTATTAACCTACCTCCATGAAGTTTTCCATATGGCGGCTTTGCATAAAGACTGACAGATCCAGAGATATCGTTAACTTTTGAATATACTATGTCACCGACAGAAAAGACTTTATTTATCTCAGCACTGCGGTCCATAGTTACATCCCTAATATCTAAAATTCCTTTATGTGCAGAATTAATATCTAAAATCGCTTTTTTTAACGCAAGTTCCTCTATTACACCTATAACAGGGTCCCCTACCTTGGGTACGTACTTTCCTCTTAAAGGAACTATCTTTATATATTTTTTTTCTTGATCTATATATACGATCCCCACTACTGTAGAGTAGATATTCTCGCCATCTTTTTCAGCTCCGAGCTGTACATGAAAATTTCCAGTTGCAATAAGCTCTCCCGGAACTACAATATCTCTATTTTTTACGTGAATCATAAGTATCACTTCCTCCCTATAAGTTTTGTCTCCGCGTCTCCTTTAGTTAAAGAGTTTAAATCTTCATAAAACGTATCCTGCAATCCTGCAGGAAGAGAAACAAGCAGATACAACATGCCATCTTTTCTCCATTCCTCCTTCAATATCTCGTATTTGTGTTTTAAAACCCCGTATGTTCTTGAGGAGTAATGTGCAGGAATTTTAACTGCTATCTCTCTCAGTTCAAACTTTATGGGCAAAATAGGCCTTATTTTTTTCAGTATGTTCTCCCACTGCTCCTGTGCAGATTTGGATGGATCTATATGCACCTTAGCTTTCTCCAATGCATCTTCTATCCTCCTAGGCGGATGGGGATATCCTGTTCTTGGATCTATTCCCTGCGAAAGCAATGTTATTATAGCTTTTTTCTTTTCCTCGATCATCTTCTTCCTCTGCTCTGCAGTGTACAAAAATTCACCTTTTTTTAAGATCACTTTGGATATCTCTAAAACATCTGTAGTGTGAAATATCTTTTTCAAAACTTCTTCTGAAGCCTTTTCTCCCTTTTGGGCATCTTTAAATACATAGTCTGTAACCAAAAAATCATCGGCCTTTTCCCCATGTTTGAAAGCTAAAGCTTTATCAGGATCTATAAGGATCTCAAATCTTTCTCCCTGCGTTTTCAATCTTGCAACAGTTGCTTCGTCTAAGGTAACCATTTATTTCACCTTCGCAATATATCCTTTTACCTTTTCTCCTTTAAGCTTTTCAAATTTCTTTGTTTTTTTATCGAGTATCGCCATCTCTATATTGCTTTTATCTATCTCTCCTTCTATAGATGCTTTCAA
>DAOVEQ010000040.1 GCA_030668905.1 Thermococci archaeon | reverse complement strand
TCCTCTTTTGTGGCTGACCTGTTCCCAAACGTCTTTTTAAACTTTTCTCTTCTCTGATTTTTGGCATACTCAAGTGTTTTTATAGCCAGGAGAGTATTCTTACCGAATTTTATGTCTGAATCGTTTGGTTTTCCAGTGCGTTTGCTTTTTCCGAAGCTTCCGAGAATGTCGTCATGCATCTGGAAAGCTCTCGCCATGTTCAAAGAGAATTCATCCATAATTTTATAATTTTTATCTCCAGCAAAAATTAATCCTATTCTTATAGGGTACATGAAAAGAATTCCTGTTTTTTCATCTATCATCTCGAAATATTCCTTTTCATTTATTTTTCTTTTTTCCATTAAAATGTCCAGAAGCTGACCTTCATTCAGCCTTAAATACATTCTTCTATGCTGTTCCAATGCTTTTATTCTCAGTTCCCTGGAAAACTGCGAGTTTAAAACCTCTTCACTGAGCTCGTACAGAACATTTGAAGCAAGTACCGACAGAGCGTAAGAAAATCTGGAAATATTTCTTTGCATTTCTATAATTCCTAAGACAGAGTCTTTTTTAATCCAGCTCTGTCCGCTTTTATAAGCATTGAAATTAAAGCCTACCGATTTTAAAAATTTGTCTGCATATATGGTGTTAAAAGTTTTCTTACCGTGTCTCACAACATCTTCATCCATCGCATCATCTAAGATAAGAGACGCATTATGAACGAGTTCGCAAGAAACAGAGGCTTTAATAATGTCCTCATTTATCTCATTTTTTATTCCATTAAAAGCAAAAATCATGCTCAATGGCCTCAATCTCTTGCCAGCACTCATTACTCTCACGATATCTTTATAAAAACTTTTCAATATTACATTTTCATAATCTTTTGTAGTGGAGCTTAGAACGTCGCCCAAATAAGACTCTATTTTTTCTGTTATTTTTGAATATTTATCTAAAAACATTAAATCACCTAGTATATAACTATTTCGGATTTTAAGCTTTTTATTAGATTCACAGCGGAAAATGCTGCGAGTATGGATGTTCTCTTATTCTCTGAAGGAAGATTATTAAAAATTAAGTTCATTTTTCCAAAAGATCCTTCCAAACATATTTCGTGAATATTTGTGTCTACAGAGGGATCAGCTATTATCCTCACATGTGCTTCTTTATCAGCTGCAAGACTTAATGCGGCAGAGACATTTATATTTTTCGGGAACTTTTTTACAGCCTCTGAAGCGGGACCTTCAAAAACTATTTTTTCTTTGAGGATATCTATTCCCAGCGTCCCCGGATTTTTTCGCGTGGTAAGAACTATCTTTGTTATACCGAGTAACGATGCAGTTTTGACAGCGTCCAAACCTCCTATGGCTCCATGAGGAATATATATTTTGCAATCATTTCTTGATGCGAGTTTTTTTAACTTTGAAAGCAGCTGAGAATCTGCAAGGGCTCCAACACTCATTATCAAAACATCTTTCCCATTCTCTAAAACTTTTGGAACTAAATCTCTAACAGCCTCTACAGACGCCGATTCCACGATCAGGTCAAGATCCATCTTTATAATTTTCTCGAAAGAGCAGTTAATATCTCTATTTACAATCTCGCTTATTTTTTCCATGTTCCCTATATTCCTGTCATAACATGCCAGAATCTCGTCTTTAAAATTCTCGGCTATTACGCTTCCTATGTATCCGCAGCCCAAGATACCAATTTTCATCATAAATAATGAACCGAGATTATATTTAAAGTTTACTGTAAAAATAGGGTATTGTCTTGTATCGTTTCGATTTTTGTCTTATTTTGCAAAACATGAAAACATTTATATTCTTTCAACATAAATTTTTTTTATGATGCCCAATATGAATCCGAGACAGATGAAAAAATTAATGAAAAAAGCAGGGATAAAGACAAAGGAACTACCTGTTAACGAGATTATTTTTACATTCAATGATAAAAAATGGGAGTTTACAGATCCTCAGGTTACAGAGATAGATATGATGGGTCAAAAGACGTTTCAGGTAGTTGGAACATTTGTGGAAAGAGAGATAGGGGTCCCTGAGGAAGACATAAAGATGGTGGCAGAGAAAGCTAATGTAAGTGAAGAGGAAGCCAGAAAAGCTTTAAAAGACAGCGGAGGAGATATAGCAGAGGCTATATTAAACCTAAGTAAAGGTGATTAAATGGGATACAACGAAGAAGATCTAGAGGAAATAGACAGAAAAAATATAAAAAGACAGATGGAAGCAGTTGGACTTGATATAGACGAAGAGTACGTAGAGAAGGTTAGAATAGCGATGTTAAAGGGGATAATGCTGAAAACCGTAGCAAAAGCTGCTTTGATACCAAAAGATGCCGAAGAGAAGGAAGAAAAACTTTTAGAGGCCATTTATACCAATGTTCTTGCATGCTTACTTAACGAGAAAAAATGAAAAAATACCTACTTTTTTACATACTTCTTATACTGTTCCTTTTTTATACAAATGGATTCTATACGTACTTTTATTATGAAAGAGAAGAGATAGTTGAAGATTTTGGAGAGTTCAGTATTTCTCAATATCCTTATAATTATGACTCTGTCTTTCTTGTCACTGCGGATGATATATCCTATTATACAGATCCAGATAAATTAAGAGTATTTTTGGAGTATTTGAAAGAAAAAAATGTCGATCCCACGTTATTTGTAATTCCGTATCACGCCAATGAAAGGATTACGGATAATACCGAGGTCATTGAGATATTAAAAGAGCACGATGTAGAAGTGGCGCAGCATGGATATAATCACATAGAAAAGGAGTTTAAATCGAGATCCTACGAGGAACAGATAGAGATGATAACAAAAGGTAAAGAAATACTGGAAAAAGATTTCGAAATATATGGATTCAGATCTCCTGGTTTCTATCACAATTTTGAAACATCTAAGACTCTTAGGGATCTCGGATTTAGTTATGAGAGTGAGATGAGCGTTTTTGACAATTTTTATATCCACTATTTACTTCAGTTACCACATACGAGGAACGGACGAGTTTTTATGACACATTCTCTGGATCCAAATATATATATCCCGGAAAATGCGTGGTCTCCTAAAATGAAGGATTTTGCAGATTGGTGGAAGTTCAGAAAAGATCTCATTGTGAATTACAGTATAGGTGGGAACGAACTCTACATATTTTTAAGTAATTATAAAGAGGGCTTGAGAATTACCCTTAAAAAAGATTATAGAGTACATATAGTGATACACGAAAAAGAGCTGGAGTATGAAAGAGAGGGTAACACTATAATTCTCTAATCGTAAACCTCTTTTACTTCTTCTTTGGTAATAAAACACTTAGCTTTTTTAAGATCTTTTCCAAATCCCTCTCTATCCCCTATCAGGAAATCTATGCATTCTGCAGCCGTTTTAAATTTTCTTTCTGTCTCTGTGCAGATTCTGTCTCCGATGATGATTGTGTTCTTATGTTTTTTAATGAAGTTTTCACAGTTTTCTCCATCATATATAAACGGCCCTTCATGCATCTTCATTTTCGGAAGTTTAAAAACCTCGAACTCGAAAATTATTCCAGGATTGAAGATTTTGGACATGTAGATCCTGAATCCGCTTTTTTCAAGACAATCCTTTATAAAATCTCTCGTTTTTCTTAACTGGGGGAAAAGCAAATCTTCCATAAGATCTGTTTTAAAATTTAAAACGATCAGCTCTGTTCCTTCTGATTTCCTGTACTCAATTTTTATTCTGTCAAATTTTTTATCTTTTAAAAATTTTCGTGAATAATATATAAACTCCGAAAATTTCTGCAAACTTACGCAGGAGGCAGCATTTCTTGCTGGATCTACGGGATCGATCATGATTAGAGGTTCTGAAAACTCTTTTTCCATTTTTTCAAAGATTATTTTCTGGTTTAATTTCCATTCGGAAGCATTTTTCAGGACATTTTCAAAATTTCCATAGTACAAAACTAGTAGTTCGCATAAATACCCTGAAAACCCCATTACCTTGAACTCAGAGCCGTAAACATTGATCAGTTTCATAAATTTTTTCAGGATCCTTGTATCCTCTTTTTGGGAATCTGTCATCTTTTCAACAAACTTTGTATGCAAAGGAGTTCTATCAACGCTGCTCTTCATATCCTCTATTTTATCTATTTTATAGCACGGGACTATGTCCAGATCATGATTTTCGATTTTTCCATTTACATAGGGATGTTCAGCATATTTTATCTCATACTCTCCTTTAAACTCTTCAAATACCTTTTTTCCTATCTTCAATCCCTTTTTTTTGAGTGTCTCTTTAGAAACATTCAAATGAAAGAAAACAAAAATATCCAGGTCTTTGTCACCTTTCAAACTCGTACCTTTGATAAAAGATCCCTGAAGCTCTGCTTCCAAATTAAATTTTTTCCTGATAAATTCTCTTATATTTTTATATAATCTAAAACCTTTTTCTATTTCTTCTTCCGAAGGTTTTATCTGCTTCAATATTTTTTCTCTATCGTATATCATAATCTTACTTCCTTTAAATCCGAGTAAATCGGGCCTTTTGGTGTCAATACACTCTTTTTTATCAAAATTCTATCCACCACCATTTTTCCTATTTTTACATTCTGTAACTCTTTCAAGATTTGCGAGATTTTTTCCTTGTCCTTGACAAACTTCACTCTTCCTATCGTTAAATGTGGTATGAGCTTTTTTTCTTTTTTAAATCCTAATTTTCTTAGATCCATGTTCAATCCATCAGCTATATTTATCAAGGAGTTAGTATCGTCCTGAATCCCGATCCATAGTACTCGTATATACGAGAAGCTTGGGAACGCACCCAATCCTTTCAGGTCGATCTCAAAAGGTTTATAATTCTCAAGATTTTTCTGCAGTATTTTATAAATATCTTCAATATTTTTTTCTTCTATCTCTCCAAGAAATTTAAGGGTGAAATGAAGATTTTCAGGCTCTACAAATTTTATTTTCAGATACTTGCTGCCTATATTGTTCTGAATATCAACAATTTTGCTTTTAAGATTATCCTCAATATCTATAGCTATAAAACTCCTCATTTTTTTGTCACCGACATTTTTTCCCACGGGAAAACTATCCATTTGTCTGTGAACATGATGTAATAATCTGGATCAAATATGCTCGTTGGTTTTTTTGCTATGACCGCTACCCTTACCTCCGCGGGATTTTTTTCTTCCAGGTACCTTTTAACTTCCACGAGTGTTTCTCCGGTATCCGCGACATCGTCTATGACTAAAATCTTTTTATTTTCTATATTTTCCGTCAATGGGATTGTAATTTCAGGCTTTTCCTGTGTTTTTCCTATGCTTTTATAGAATTTAAACCCCATGATCCTTAAAGGCAATCTTGTTATATGAGAAAATCTCACGGAGGGCGCTAATCCACCCCTGGATATGCCTATAAGGAGATCAGGTTTGTACTCCTTCAGTATTACGTCGGCTAAAGTCCAGACAGCCTCATCAATTTTATGCCAGTCGAGATACTCTTTATCCATATTTTCACCTCGTTCTCTATGTATTAAAGTTTTTTGATGATTAACAGGTTAAATGAAAAGCTGCGGCAAGTTTTCTTTTATCTTTCAATTCATTGTAAAGCTCGCATGCCTTTTTTGTCTTTTCTATCTTGGTCTCTATCTCCATAGAGCTCAAATGATCTTTTATTTCTTTAGAAACTTTTAAAATGCCGTATGATCCTGTGCCTATGATTAAAATCTCAGGTTTTTTGTCGATAATCCATTCAAGATCCTTTATCTGAAGATCGTGTCCCCTTTCTCTCCACCACTCTTTTATCTCGTTATCAAAAATGAGTACATCATTCTTATAAGTTTTTCCATTTATACAGATACTGCCAAAACTGTAATTTTCTATCATATTTATAAAGTACTTTTGTTAAAATAAATACATTTCTCTTTCCAGATGCGCCAACAAACATAAACCTTTTAATATATCTGTCCATGTCCTCACGAAAAATCAGGAAAGGCATATATCCATTCCTGTTAGTACGACAAAATTAAAGAGAGGTGATCGAAAAGTATTTAAATCCTAATAGACATATTATTAAATAATATGCAAAATGAGGATGACATAAGTGATAGAAAAATATAATTTTCACTGGAGAGAGGGATTTTTTTACAATTTTCCTAAAAAAAGATTTCTTTTTAATGATATCGTAAAAGAAATAGAGTCAAAACAGATTATTTCTTTGATAGGACTAAGAAGAACAGGAAAAACTACGGTTCTAAAGCAGGTAATAGATCATTTGATCAAATCAAAAAAAGTTAAAAGAGAGTATATACTGTTTTATTCTTTTGATGAGGAACAGCCGAAAATAGAAGAGATCGTTACTGAATATGAAACAAAATCAGGTAAAGAACTTCTAGACATAAAAGACAAGATTTATATCTTTTTAGACGAGATTCAAAAGCTTAAGAACTGGCAAAATCAGGTGAAATATTATTATGATAATTATCAAAATATAAAATTTTTTGTTAGTGGGTCTTCATCCCTTTTTATAAAAAAACATACTCAGGAGTCATTGGCTGGAAGAATCTATGAATTTGTTCTAAATCCATTGAGTTTCGAAGAATTTTTAATTTTTAAAAATAAAGGACAAATGCTCAAAAAGAAAAGATTGTTTGAAGATACTTTAAAAAAAGAGTTTTTATCGTACCAAAAAAGACAGTTCATAGAGAGTATAAATAAAAGCGAAGAAAGAGTAGCAGAGTATATCAAAACGATGATCGAAAAAATAGTTTACCAAGATATCCCAAAAATTTTTCCAATCGAGAATGAAGAATTATTAATGAGAATATTGAAAATAATTGCTTCAAATCCAGGTATGTTGTCTGATTATGGCTCGTTATCAAAAGAATTGGGAATTAGTAGAGTAACATTGTCGAATTATTTCTTTTATCTCAATGAATCTTTTCTGATTAAGAAATTATATAACTTTTCAAGAAATATGCTAACTTCAGAGAAAAAAATGAAAAAATTTTATTTGACTACAACATCTTTTTTTCCTTTTTTAAACAATGAAATAGATGAATCAAAATTAATAGAAAATCTTATTGTAGCGTTTGTTGATGCAAAATTCTTCTGGAGAACGCCTCAAAAATATGAGGTAGACGTTATTTTAAAAGAAAAAAGTAAAATTATACCCATTGAAGTAAAATATAAAGAATACATCTCAAAGAAAGATATAAAGAATTTGTTAAGATTTTGTGAGAAATTTAATATCGAAGAAGCAGTGATGATAACACAGAGTAAATCAAACGAAGAGATTTTTAAACTTAAGAGTGGAAATAAAATTAGAATTAAGTTTATTCCAGCATGGAAGTTTTTGTTGCAATAGATTATTTTATTCTTTTCCATAAACAATTTAAACACAGGAATTCATTTTATTCTATGATAAAAGGAGTTCTTTTTGATGCCGTAGGTACGCTCATCAAAATGCAGCCGAAAATCAGTGAAACAATCTACGGATCCCTCCAGAAGTACAATGTGACAGAAGAAGAATTTTCCAGAGCATATATAAAAGCTAGGGAATTTTATTACAACATCTACGAAAAGAATTTCAGTTTCGGAAATTTCAGGGAGTTCTGGTCTGCGTTTATTCAAGTAGTAGTTAAAGATCTGGGAATCGAAAAAAATATTGGAGAAAAGATATATGAAAGGATTATAGAAAAAACAAAGTTTGTGAGA
>DAOVEQ010000119.1 GCA_030668905.1 Thermococci archaeon | reverse complement strand
CTCTTTAAAGCGTTTGGAGGGATTGCAGCCATTCTTAGATTCAGTATGAGGTGAAAAAATGTATAAAGAAGCTGAAGAACTTCTAAGGTCAATAGTTGGAGATATAGAGATAGTATTTTCAGATACGCCAGACCCAAAGTTAGGCGATTTTTCGAGTACAGTAGCTTTTACCATGGCAAAAAAAATGAAAAAAAATCCGAAAGAGGCAGCTGAGGAGATAATATCCAATTTAAAAACAAAAAAAATGGGATATATAAAAGAAATAAGGAATGTAGGTCCTTATATAAATTTTTTTATAAATTATGATGCCCTTGGACATGATCTTCTAAAAAATATACTGAATGAGAAATGGGAAATAGAGGAAAAGAAAGAAAAAGTTATAGTAGAACATACATCCACAAACCCAAATAAACCTCTTCACATGGGACATCTTAGAAACGCTATTCTGGGAGATACTCTGGCAAGGATCTTCAAATTCCTTAGATACAATACAGAGATTCAAAATTATATCGATGATCTTGGTATCCAGGTGGCAGAAACGCTGTGGGGTTACAAAAACTTAAAATTCGACGAGAATAAGAAGTTCGATCATCTTCTTGGAGAGATATATGTCGAAGTAGAAAAAATTAAAGATTATAAAATAGAAAAGGAGATAAGAGCTTTAAATAAAGAGATGGAAGAATCTGGTATCTCGAGAGAGTTTGTGGAAAGATGTTTAAAGGCGCAGCTGGAAACCGTTTCCGAGCTGAACATAAGTTATGATGTTCTCGTTTTTGAAAGTGATCTCATAAGATCGAAGATTTTTGATGAAGCCTACGAAAAGATAAAACAGAGTAAAGACATAGTTCTGGAGGAGGGAGGAGAAAACATAGGCTGTCTTGTAATGAAGCTTGGAAATATATTTCCAGATATGGAGAATCCTGACAAAATTTTGATCAGGTCTGACGGTACTGCCACATATACTGGCAAAGATGTGGCGTATCATCTCTGGAAATTTGGGCTTGTAGAGAGAAATATGAGATATTTAAAATGGAACTCCATTTATAAATCTTTTAGTGAAGGGGAAACCAGGGACTTCGGAAATGGAGATATAGTCATAAATGTTATAGGAGTTGAGCAGATTTATCCGCAGGAAGTAGTTAAACTTTCCCTGGAACTTTTAGGGTATTACGAAAAAGCTGAAAACTTTTATCATCTTGCATATGAACATGTTTCCTTGCCCGAAGAGAAATTCTCTGGAAGAAAGGGAACATGGATTGGATATACAGTAGATGAACTACTAGAAGAGGCATTTTTGAAGGCTAAAGAGGAAGTAGAGTCAAGAAGATCCGATCTTCCAGAGGAAAAAAAGGTAAAGATAGCTAAAGCCGTTGCATCAGGTGCTATAAGGTACAATATAATTAAGTATGCACCTGAAAAAAAGATAACTTTCAGATGGAAAGACGCATTGAATTTTGAGGGCGATTCTTCGCCATACCTACAGTATGCACATGCAAGATGCTGCAGCATTCTAAAAAAAGCTGAATTATCTGATTTTATACCCAATTTCTCGGATTCCGAAGAAAAAGAACTCATAAAGACTCTTTACGAATTTGTTATCGAGACAGAAAAAGCATGCAATATGAAAAGATCTCATATAGTTACAAAATACCTAAACGATCTGGCTACAGTCTTTAATTCTTTCTATAACTCATTGAAGGTTTTGGGATCGGAAAAAGAAGCCCAGAGACTGACGTTAGTAAAAGCTACTCAGATTGTCTTGAAAAAGGGATTGTTCCTCCTGGGGATAGAAGCTCTGGAAGAGATGTGATCATACTTTATATTTTCCTTTCTCTTTTCCAGGAACGCAGTTTTTACATACCCCCATGCTTATCCTGTAGCATGATGGACAGACTTCCCTTCCGCAGAGTATGCATGTATGTATTACGTCAGTGTATTTTCCACATAACTCGCATTTTATCACCAAGGCACCTCCTTGAGTTTTAGTTTGTATCCAATATAATTCGTAGAAAAATGAAGAATTGGGGTTATGAGAATAATTATCAAAATCTCCTGAATATTAAGTTTTAAAATAGGTCTGGAAAGAATTAATGCACCAAAAACGAAATCTAATTGATCGAGCAATGGTAACGGTGCTCCCTGTTTAAGTTTTATTCTCCTTTTAAAAAAACTCTCTACAAGATCTCCCAAAACTGCTCCAAATCCCAGTAAAAATCCCAGTTTCAGAGAAAATGGAACTGAATACTCATATAAAAATGATTGCAATAGGTATGCAAGTACACCAAAGAAAACTCCGGCGAGTGTTCCTCTTATTGTGACGCCGTTTCCGATCAGTCTTCTTCCATCCAAGAAGTTTCTATTGAGATCTAAAGGTTTTCCACCTCCAAACATACATGCTGTCATATTTGCTATATATGCAGGGAGAATTACCCAGATTGCGCTCACGATCTCGTTCATAGGTGTAAATAGAAACTGAGTTTTAAAAAGCTTACTTGCACAAAGATTTTAAACTCTTTCATTCTTAGGGTATTTATGAAACTTTTTGGCACTTCAGGGATCAGAGGGATAGTAAACAGAGAGATCACCCCTCATCTTGCTTTAAAGGTGGGAATGGCACTGGGAAGTTATGTTGATGGCAGTGTAGCTGTTGGTCATGACTCCAGGACATCTTCAATTATGTTGAAAAATGCTATTATTTCCGGATTGATCTCGTGTGGAAGAGATGTTTACGATATTGGTCTTGCACCTACGCCTACTACAGGTATCGCAATAAGGAATTTTGGATGCCAGGCAGGCGTTACAGTTACAGCATCCCATAATCCTCCGGAGTACAACGGTATAAAATTGTGGAACAAGGAAGGCGTAGCTTTTTCCGAGGAGGAAAAGATTATAGAGGATTTAGTCTATAATAATAATTTTAAGCTTCAAAAATGGGATAAACTTGGAAATGTATTATATAAGCATGAAGAATCTTTGGAGATACATAAAAAAGAGATTATAAAAAATATTGAAATCAAAAGGAGATATAAAATTGTTATAGATTGTGGCAACGGGGCGGCTTCTGTATTTTCTCCTTATGTCTTTAAAGAACTTGGAGATGATGTTATATCAATAAACGCACATCCAAGTGGGTACTTTTCTCGCGGTTTAGAACCAAACAAAGAAAACCTCAAAACCTTAAGCGATACTGTTAAGGCGACTAACGCAGATCTTGGAGTAGCTCATGACGGCGATGCGGATAGAGTCGGAATAGTCGATGAAAAGGGAGAATATGTTGATTATGATGTTATTTTAGCCCTGATAGCTTCTTACGTTTTAAGAGAGGGGGATATCTTCATAACAAACGTAGACGCGTCAATGAAAATAGATCGATATCTTGAGAAATATGGAATATCCGTAAAAAGGACAAAAGTAGGGGATGTGGCAGTAGCTAAAGAGATGAAGAGTGCTAACTCTGATTTCGGAGGAGAACCTTCGGGAACGTGGATCTTTCGTAAGTTCCAGATGACTCCAGATGGAATTTACTCGGGAGCAAAAGTCCTGGAGATGAAAGAACAGAGAGGCGATATCAACAAACTGAAGAAGGAAATACCTCATTATGATATAATCAGGGAGAAAATATTGTGTGAAAACAGTGAAAAAAATGAAAAAATGAAAAACATAGCAGATAGAATAAGTGACTACAAAGATGTTATAGATATAGATGGATTAAGAGTAAATCTAAAAGATTCGTGGTTCCTCATAAGACCCTCCGGGACAGAGCCGTATATCAGGATAACGTGCGAGGCAAAAACAAAAGAAAAAGCAGAAAAATTGATGGGAAAATGTAAAAAATTATTTTAACATTCATCCTTCAGTACTTCAAGAATTATCGCAGGGCAGATTCTGTGAACACCCTTTATCTTCCCTATCTTCTCAGATATGATCCTCATCAGCTCTTTTCCGTCCTTAGT
>DAOVEQ010000137.1 GCA_030668905.1 Thermococci archaeon | reverse complement strand
TTTTTTGCTCCTGTATACTGGGATACCAGAGCCACTCCGGCGGATCCAAATCCAAAAGCAACAGATATCAATAAAAAGATTATTGGCCATGATATCTGAAGAGCTGCTACGGCATATCTTGATTCTTCCAGTCTTCCTAACCAGAAAGTATCTGCCAGTGTATAAGCTGTACCTATAAGGCTGGAAACCATTATGGGCCAGCCTAAAAGAAATAATGTTTTTATTATAGGGCCGTTGAGAATTTGTTCCTTTGAAACAGAACGCATTGTTTAAGAAAGAAAGAAGTATATTTAAACATTTTGTTTTTAAAAATTTAGAGATAGGTACATCAGATCAAACAATATTCTGATGATAAGAAAGATATAAATAGATGGTAATTGAGTAAAATCATGAACTCAGATTTTTTGGATAAGGTAAAAATCTCTATACGAAAAAAGCCGATTTTTTCAATATTATTCCTCGCTACGTATCTGATTTTAATTGTATTTTGGAGAAGAAATCTTCCTCCATGGAAAGTGTATCCCTTTCTCCTTGTAGTTCTCGTTACATTCTTATTTTTAATCACGAGTAAAAGAAAATCAATCACGATGAAATACTGCAAATTAAGTTTGATTGTTTTTTTGGCATCTCTTATTTTTTCAGTTATTCTTAATCAATTTAAATCAGATGTTATAATCATCAAAATCCTTTATATTATAGCATTAAACTTGAAACTCTCGATAGTTTTAGTATTTGTTAAAGACATTGTTTTTGCAAACTCTATTGAATATATCATCAAAAGAAAATGGTATCACATTATTCTAGGAACCGTTTTGCTCTGGGTTTACATTTCCTGGATATTTGCGATAGCTTATTCACATCCCTCTCTTAGCTGCATCTGTACCGAAACCCAAAGTAATTTTGATTCTACAAACTCCATTAACAACTGGTACTTCAGCATTACCACAATAACTACAGCAGGTTATGGCGATTTCTATCCTACTGGTATTTGCAAAGTAATCGCAAACATAGAGATGCTTTTAGGATTCTTTTTAATATCAGTTATGGCAGGACTTGTTGCTGGAGTAGCATACGAAGAGATAAAAAGGAAAGGTCACTTTAAAGAGTCCTAAAAGAAAAAAGAAAAATTAAAGTTCTATTTCTAACTCTTTTAGCTTTTCTTGAGTGGGTTTTCCGTTTTCCCAGCCACGAAGCTCGTAGTATTCTTTTTTCATCTTTTCTAACTCGACTACATGTCCTTTTCCGGCACCATCTGGCATTTTTTCTTCCAGAAGTCTTTTTGGTAATACATCGTCTTTATCATCAAAGCCCAGCTTATTTATGATAACTCTCTCTAAATTGTATATCCTCTCTCCTATCTTCATTATCTCTTCTTCACTTGTATCCCATCCCGTTACAGCTGAGAGAAGCTCTGCATAATCTCCTGCACCTATTGCGAATGTTGTGAATAAACAGTTCACGGTAGAGTTTACAACGCATGTAAGATCCTGGAAGATCTTTACCCATTGAGCTTTTCCATCCGGCGTTAATGGATCTATTTTTTCTGGAATCCCTACGACCTCTGGGGCAATGGTGTACCCTGTAACATGGCATCCTCCTCTGTTAGCTGTTGCATAATTTAATCCTATACCCTTGATAGCTCTGGGATCATATGCCGGCATCTCCAAGCCTTTGACAGTCATGGACAGATCGGGAGCGCCGAACTTCTCAGCTAATTTTTTAGAACCTAAAGCTAAGTACTTCCCGAATCCATCTTTATAAGCTGTTTTCTCTACCAGTTCTACTAATGCAGCAGCATTTCCAAATTTGAGATCTATCCCCTGTAGTTCCTCCTCTTTTATGTATCCTTTTTCATTAAGCTCCATCGCACATGCTATGGTAGATCCCAAGGAGATCGGATCCATCCCGAGCTCATCGCAGATATGATTTGCTTTTATCACTGCACCAAAATCCATTACCCCTGTATCATTTCCCAGAGCCCAGATAGATTCGTACTCGGGTCCCTCTGAATAGGGCACCTGGTAGGGTCCTTTTACTACCTTTGTTACCCTTCCACATGCAATAACACAACCCCAGCAAGCTTTCTTTTTGATTAAATATTCCTTGCTCATTGTTTCTCCGCTTATCTTGTCTGCTTCTTTGTTGTATCCTGTCTGCCAGTTTTTGAAAGGCAGGGCACCTACACTATTTATAACATTAACAAGACTTGCTGTACCGTATGCTGGAAGTCCCTCTCCTGTCACAGGGTTCTTTCTCAGTTTTTCAAGACAGTTTTTGGAAACTTTTTTGTATTCTTCAGGTTTTGCTACCTCTACTTTGTTGTTTCCGGAAACTACAATAGCTTTAAGCTTTTTAGAACCCATGACAGCCCCTAAACCTGTTCTTCCAACTGCTCTGTGTTCATCGTTTATTATACCTGACAGGAGGACTTTGTTTTCACCTGCAGGTCCTATGCATGCCACGCTGGCATTTTTTCCTTTCTTCAGGATTCTGCATGTATCGAATGTATTTTTACCCCATAACTGAGATGCGTCTTTCAATTCTGCTTTTCCGTCCACTATCTCTATATAAACGGGCTCCTTCGATATTCCTTTTATTATTATAGCATCGAATCCTGCAAACTTCAGGGAAGGTCCCCAGCTTCCTCCAGAGTTTCCGCTTCCTATGGAACCCGTCAACGGAGATTTAAGTGCCATGACATGGTATCTTCCAGGGGAAGGAAATCCAACAACTCCTGTTCCTGGTCCTGTGGCAAATATGAGAACGTTTTCTTCCCCAAAAGCATCTATATCTTTTTTCTCCTTTAATACCTGGTACAGAAGATAGAGTGCGTATCCTTTCCCACCGATGTACTTCTTTGCAATCTTCTCATCTGTAGATTCTATATTTATACTCCTTTTACTCAGATCCACATTCAAGATTTTTCCCATATATCCGTTTTTCAAAAGATCACCTAACAATAATTACTTTTTAAAAATATAACCTTTTCGTTATTCTTGAAGAAAACAATCGGTTCTGAAGGAACACCTTGGTGTCTCCCTTCATTCGACAGCTTCTTTTTTTAGAACATCCTTTTCCTCAAGGATAGATATCCCTGTATCTTTACCAAAGACTTCTATTCTCACAGTTTTTTTAGGAATCGTGAGGTTGACCTTTGCAGTTTTTATTAAATCCAGTATCTTCTCACCGAGATCCCTTTCAAGCTTTCTACTATCCAGCCTTTCTCCTCTGTTCTTGCATCTTACGGCAAACGTCTCTTTCTCGTTGATCTTCTCCCTGGAAAGAAGTAGAGCTTTTTCAATTATCTCATTTTCTTCTGTTCTTGCGGTTATTTCTAACGGTATCACTCTGCACACAGCAGTAGTATCATAATCTTTTATAAGTTTTAGAGCATCTTCTTCTGTTATTACGACAAAAACTCCTCTAAATGGTGTTTTTTTTATTTTTAGATCTCCTTTTAAAGC
>DAOVEQ010000192.1 GCA_030668905.1 Thermococci archaeon | reverse complement strand
AACGTATAATAGACGAAATGAAAGATTAGATCGAAAAAACTTTTTGGTAATAGGTATGAAAAAGTAGATGAAATCCGACAATCATAGAAAACTATTTAAATACATAAGATCATAAAAGATCGAGGAAGTTGGAAATCAACTTTTTTAAACTCCCACACCCCCATCCAACTTCCTCACTTTTTATAGTGAGTTAAGTTGTTATCTCTATATGATCCTACAATCTTCAAAATTTCTGCTTATCTTTAGAGACCGAAGTTTAATAGCGCTTGCTACGTCACTCATACTGGGTAAGCACAATTATATTTTTATCAGGATCGAGCATTACAGCAGTTTTACCTCCCCAGCCCTGAGTTTTGGGTCCCGCAATGAACTGCACACCTTTATTTTTTAATTCTCTATACGTTTCATCCAGGTTTTCGACAGCAAGATAGATTACAGAAACCACTGTAGGAATGTCTTTTAGCTTCCCCGAGAGTCTGAGCAAACACGGCGAACAGCTCTTGCACAGTTCTCCTTTTTCACCTTCTTTTGTGCCGCTTACTGCAAGCGCAAACATTGTTCCTTCTATATCAAAAGATGTCCATACGGGATGCTCATAGCTCTTTTTAAGTCCAAGTAGTTCTTCATAAAAAGCTACAGATCTTTTCATATCTGAAACAGGGATTTCTATACAACCGATCTTTTTAATCATATACTTTCTTTGTATTTATTTTATTTATGTTTTTTCATAAATCTTTATCCTAACTGTTTTACCAATACTTCTTTCCTTCAAGAAACTTGTCAATTCCTTGCTTTTTGATCTTTCTCAGGTTTTTAATGTGTGCATCTTTGTGGATGGGCTCTAAGAAGTCTAATTTTTTGCATGTTTCGAACTCTTCACATTTCCAGCATCCCTCGATGCCTTTCTTCTGGCAGCATTTTCTAATTTTACAAAAGGGTGGGCCTCCTCCACCTTTACACGCATTTTTACATCTTAATCTGACCATCGCTCCCAAGACTTCATAACATTCTTTATAATGTTTGAATTCCTTAAATGGAATACCTTCAGCGGCCTTGTCAAACTTTGCCTGTCTTAATTTTTTCCTTAAATCCCTAGCCAAGTCAGCAATTTCACCTTTGTGATTAATGCAATTTCCACAGTACAGACCGCAGTATGCGATTAAATCTTTATCTTCACTCATTTTATCTCACCTCATCGGATGTAAAAACCAGTTCCCTGATTATTTCCTTTATTATCTTTGCCTTAGACTTTATATCAGAGTTTCCTATTCTTTCACTCTCAAATCTCTTTTCTGCTTTCTCTATTGCTTTCTTTATTAGTTTAACGGGTAGATTAGTGCACGATTTGCAATAAGAACTCATCGATCTGCCTTCATTATAGTTCTCAAGCATTTTTTCTAGCAACAATCTTCTCTCTACTTGTTCTTTTAACCAATCTTCGACTCCCTCTCTTCTAATTCTTTCCAGACTCTCTCCAGGAATCTTCCAATCTTCCGGGTATTTGGCCCATCTTTTCCTGTATTTTTCGCATGGATATTCATCGCATTCTATACAGGTAACCAATCCTTTTTTTATTACACAACATTTGTAAATGCTGCACCAGTCATGCTGCTCGCCTAATCTACATCCGATGCATCTGCTCGGTGCTTTCGACTGGTACTTTGTACATAATCCGCAGTATATACCGCAACAGCCGATTAAGTTTTTATCTTCTATCATGTTATCTCCTCCTTATCTATCCTTTTAACAATTTTTCATAATAAGATGAATTTCCAGTTTCGAGTATTTCCAGTATAATGCCTTCCGTTGTTCTGCC
>DAOVEQ010000156.1 GCA_030668905.1 Thermococci archaeon | reverse complement strand
CTAAAACAATACCTGACTGGGATATAAAACTGATATCTCCCTTTTTTAGTTCTTTTAGCTCTGCGAATGTAGTTGCTAGATTATTTTCGGTATTTAAAACTCCGACAGTATTCGGCCCCAAAACTCTTATTCCAGTTTCTTTTATGATCTTTTTTAACTCATTCTCTCTCTTTTTACCATCTTCTTCTCCTTCAGAAAAGCCAGCCGTTATTATGATCGCAGTTTTTGCATGATCTTTTAAACTTTTAACTATCCCAACTACTGTCTCTGGAGGTGTAACAATTACAGCAAGATCAACACTAAGTTCTTCAATCTTTTTGCATTTTATATTGTAAACAGTTTCATATTTTGGATTTACTGGATAAACTTTTCCATTATACCCCAGGGTAAGAAGGTTTTTCATTACTGCATTTCCTTCTTTACCTTCTTTCTCCGAAGCTCCTATAACAGCTATACTCTCCGGATAAAATAAAGTACTCAGCATATGGTTTAGGATTGTTATGGTTGTTTTTATGTGTTTTTGTAAATTATGGTGTGGATGAAACTTTTGCAAATGTCTATTTTATAGATTTAGTTACACAGTTTTGCAAACTGCTTACCATAACATTTAAGTATTCCCATTACATAAAATAACATAGTGACAAAAATGAAAAGAAAAATTATAGGATTTTTAACTATATGTCTGCTTGTAGGTTTAGTAAGTATAGAAGCGACAACGAAAACTTTGACACCTGATGCTTCAAAGAGTGGGTATATAATATCTGACGGATCATATCTACAAACAGGTCCTACATATTGTCTTGCTGGAGACAATTCTGCAAACAATGGGTATAGAGGTTTTTTAACCTTTGATCTCTCGAGTTTACCTGCAGGAGCCGACATAACAGACGTAAAACTTGATTTGACATCGTCCACAGTTTACGGTAATCCTTTCATAGGTCAGACATTGGGAACGATGCTTGTAGAGCAGGTACGGTATGGAAACACACTCGATACCGGAGATTACGATACATCACCAATAACGTTCTTTCTACACTATATAAGTAAACCAACTGCTCCTCTAACGGGATCAAAGATCACGGATGCCGTGAAAAACGAGTTATCACTTGGATACACAAAATTTCAGGTGAGGGTTAAGTTCTGGAAAAAGAGTAATTACAATGGACAATATGATTATATACGCTTTACAAACCCAACGCTCACAATAACATACACAACGGCCCCTCCGCTTAGCGTGAACATGTGGGTAGATAAAGGTTGTGGTTCTACATACAATATTGACGATCCTATAAAAATCTATTTTGAAGTCAATAAAGCCTGTTATATAACAATAAAAGTTACGACTTCAGAGGGGACAAAGACCACAATTCCAACTCAATCCGTCTCTGCAGGAACTCATTACACGACTGGCACTGTAGGTACTCCTACTGGAGAACATAAATTAACAATATATGCTTCTGTGGGTAGTGAAAATGCTTCTGATACTTGTAGTTTCTATGCCAAAGAAAATACAGGAGACATAAAAGTTATAGTAAAAGATCAAGATGAAAATAGGCTAGAAGACGCAAATATATACCTAGATGGATCGTATAAAGGAAAGACAAATCCTGATGGCGAGTACACGATCTCAGGTCTTTCTCCAGGCAATTACACTGTTAAGGCTTCAAAATCTGGATACGAAGAAGATTCTGAGAGCGTACATGTGGAAGCTGGAGAAACAGACACTATTTATTTGACATTGGAGAAGATACCTTCACCTACTACCGCACCGCCTACGACCACGCCTCCTCCAACTACTACTCCCTCTCCAACTACTACTCCTGTCCCAACGGGAAGTTTTTCAGTGAGTAAACCACAGTACAAACAGGGTGAAGCTGTGGAGATGTATCTCGAAAGTACGGGTGCCACGCCTATACAGCTGCCGAATACGGCGCCATGGGCGGTATACAAAATAGAAGGAGGGCTTTTTGAGATTTATACGCCTAACTCTGCAGAGGTAATTACAGAGGTAACAGGTCACATGAGCTGGATATGGGATCAGAAAAATAACCTTGGTGAAAGAGTCTCTGAGGGAAGTTATAAGATAGTACTTCACACAATAAATTCTGGAGAATACTCTGCATCCTTCACAATCACAGGAGAAGCTGCTGCTGAAACACCTGTTACGCAACCTCCTACAACGCAACCGACTACTACAGAGTCACCTTTATCCTCACTGCTCGAAAATCCGATTGTGCTTATAGGTGGAGCCTTGGTACTGCTTTTGCTTGTCTTGATAATAGTGATAGCAATTAAAAAATAATTTTTTTATATTTTTAGAACAAGATCGCTACCTATGGGGAGATTTAAATACTCTGACATAGGTCTGCATTTTACTTTAAACAAATAGAAAACATTTTTCCATAATTCAGGCAAACTCTCAAAGTTTGCCTGTCCTTTTGATATTATAAGATCAGAACTTTTCAATTCTTTTTCAAGGTTCTTATCTATTTTTAAAACACCGGTGTTATCACCACAGTCTAAAACATTTTTAAATCCCATTTTTTTAAGCTCTGATGCTGTAATATCATTATACATTGGCGATTTCTTTCCTATGACAACTATTTCCGACTTAAAAAAGCTTATAAATTTTTTATCGAAAACAGCCTCTCCCGCATTGTCAAAAAAATACACTATCTTTTCAGCATTTTTTATATCTTCAAAAAGTTTTTTACTTTGGTCTATAACTATTTTTGAGTTCATCATTTCTTCAAAAGTTTTCTTGTACTCTATTATCTTATCCCCCCCATAATCTATGGAGTTTGCAGTCAAGGCTGCTCTTAAAGCAATCTTAATATCATTTATTCTCAATTTGCGCACCATTTTCTCGGCGAACTCCGTTGATCTCTCT
>DAOVEQ010000075.1 GCA_030668905.1 Thermococci archaeon | reverse complement strand
GCATATTTTGCATCCTATTACTATTTTTTTGTCCAGTTATTAGTTCTGGGAGGATTGGCGTGCGTCATATTCTTCACTAAAAAGCCGTGGGTGTATTTTCTTGCAGCATTGATCTGTTTTGTTGTCGACTCAACAATTTATCTAATATTTCCTTTAGCCCCTCCCGTAAGGACTGGAGCAGCAGTACCTATAAGATTAAATCTTTTTCCTGTATCTGACTATATTATTACAGCAAAATATTCTGCATTTCCAAGCGGTCATATAATGGCTTCTTTTTTGGGTTTTTTAATATGCAGAAAAGAGAATTTCAAGAAAATTGAGGCATTGTATGTTATGAATACTCTCGTTATGAGTTTTGTAGTCGTATATCTGGGAGAACATTATCTTGTAGATTCATTTGGAGGAATACTTCTGGCAGTATTCGCTTTTAAAATGGCAAACTATATTGGTAAAAAGTATATGACTACCGAATCTCGACCTCTATCTCCATAGCCTCTAAAATAAAGTTTCCTTTCGCTTCTATTTTTATAATATAAAAACCGGAAGGAGCTGACTCCGGAATATCCAAATATACTGTATACGTCTGGATAGATCTTTTGGGTATATCAGCTATTTCTGGCGAGATCTCGATTCTTGCCCAGGGCAAGTTAAGAACTTCTAATCTTACATTGTAAGCTTTAAGTATGCCTCTGTTGTAAACATCTACAAGTATCTCATTCTCTCCTTTTTCCAACGTTAATCCTCCTACTTTCATTCCATTCTCTACTGCAAAAGTTCCACCAGATCCTATATTTATTATGTTAACTCCCCATAGATTTTGTATTATAGGGGGTATTTGAGAAACGATTGTATCTTCAGTTGCACTCCCCGATCCTGCATTATCTGAAGTGAATGATATGGTATTACTGAGAGCTGTCTCTCCGTTCTGCGCGACTGTTCCTGTTATTGTTATCTTCTTTTCTTCCCCTGGGGAGATTGAGACAAATGTCCATTGATTGTTCCCATAATCTGGAGAAGGTATAGAGAAATCAAATATAAAATTGCTGTCGTATGTTTCTGTAACAACAATATTATCTGCGGGCACATCTCCATTATTTTTTATAGTTATAGTATATTTCAGGGCATCTCCAGAATTTACTGGATCGGTATCTTCTACTTTTCTTATGGTGAGATTTGTAACTCCCTGTTCGTCTCCAAGTGATGTGGTTGGCTCTGGAGATACGTATTTTCTCACCCTCAGTTTATCGTAATATCCCGGACCATCGGTCGCCCCATAATGTTCCAGTCCTACGATTGAAAGCTCATCGTAAATATTCCATCCAGAAAAATTTGTAAGTTCAGTTCCGTCTATATACAAATGCTGCAAGACTCCGTTATAAACAATGACTTCAATATCGTACCATGTCGCTCCTGCGATATTATAACTGTGAAGAGGAGTTCCAAAAACGTTGTGACCTATAGTTGTTGTAGAGCCAACTACCTGATTCCAATTGGCTCTGAAATAAACAGAGTTCCAGTTATTTCCATCAGTTCCTGCAATTATTACTCCAGGATGTGGATTGTTATTATTGTCCTGTTCATCCCTCAGTTTAATCTGGATAGAATAACTATCTAAACTTGGGATGGATTTGTATATCCACCCGGGGTAGCCGCTTGCACCATCCGTATACAATACATTCTCGCTATTAAGCATTGTTATTGCAAACTCAGTTGTATCACCACTCCATCCTGAGTATGAATCAAAATCATCAAAAAACTCGAAGGTATTTACTCCATTACTCGCAGAACTTGCAGAAGGATTGCCGTAATACATGCAAATTGTCGTAGTAGAGGATGCTGGAATCGATGGTACCTTTACCCAGACCGTTGCCGGATCTGCAGTGTCGTCCTCAATCCAGTAACTTAACTCATTTCCGTCTGAATCTATAAACCTAAGATCCTCATAATTAGGTTGCATATCATTGTCATGGTCTATAATGAGTTTTACCTGATAATCTGTCAAAGGACCTCCTGTATTGTTTATTGTTACAGGCAGTCTGTACTGCCAGTCATAGTTCCACCACGGATCAGCTTTCGTTTGTGGAGTGCTCACTACAGATAAAAAGATTAAAAAAACTACTAACATTGATACAGTTTTTACTCTCATATTCATTCCTTCATTATTATAAATACTACAAGATTTTAAAAGTCTTTCGATTGTTTATGAAACTTTACAGAGCACAAAAATTATTAAAGAATTAATAAAAGAATAAAGTCATGAAGAGTAAAAAACCGTTCGTCATCGATGAAAAAATTTACAAGAGATATGATGAAAGAAAACAGCTTTTCTGCAGAACTGATGTTGATAAGGAATACAAAAATTATAAAAGAGAGATATATGAAAGAATGGGTGATATTCTAAAAGAAAAAAAACCAGGATACTCGAGGATAGATTACACGCTTGATTCTGCTGCATGGACTCTTTACGAAACTTATAAGTTAATACCGAGAGAAAACATAGGAGGACTGGGATACTATGATTCTTATAAATCGCTTCCAAAATATGAAGTAGAGGATAAAGAGAAAATGAGTAAAATAATAAAGAGAGTGGCTTCCTTTTTTGGAGCTTCTCTGACAGGAATTACCAATTTTGATGAGAAATGGGTTTACTCATATAACTGTAACGGAGATAAGATAGAGATACCAGAGAAATATAAGTACGCCATTGTGATGGCAGTTGAAATGGATCCAGTAGGATTGGGATCATCTCCTTCCACAACATCCGCAGCAGCCACAGCTCTTGGATACTCACAGATTACTTTTCTTGTGATGCATCTTGGGGAATTTATCAGATCGTTAGGTTATCATACGATTGACATGCTCAATGATACCGCTCTAAGCATACCCCTGGCTATAGAAGCCGGATTAGGCCAATTAGGGAGAAATGGACTTTTGATCACAAAAGAATACGGACCTAGAGTGAGGATATGCAAAATATTTACAGATTTGCCGTTAGAAATAGATCATCCGATAGATTTTGGAGTTACAGAATACTGCAAAAATTGCAAATTATGTGCGGAAGCCTGTGAGGCCGATGCGTTGTCTTTTGATGATGAGCCATCTTTTGAGACAAAATGTCCTGCAAACAATCCCGGTGTTAAAAAATGGTATATAAACGCCGAAAAGTGTTATGATTACTGGTACGAGAACGGCATGGACTGTGCTACGTGTATAACAGTCTGTCCTTTCAGCAAAATAAAACAAAATAAACCAAAGGATTTCTGGGAGATTTAAGTTTCATCACTCTCTCTTTTCGAAAAGTAAAAAATATCGCTGTGGAATACGTATCCCATCTTTTTAAATAACTTTTTTGAGCTGTCGTTATAATCCTCGATAAGTGTAGCATAAATTTTTATTCCTTTCTCTCTGAGCCAGTTTTCTCCATATTCTATGAGTTTTGATGCCACTCCCTTTTTCTGGAACTCTGGAAGAACTGCCAGTCTGTTTATCCAGCCTTTTCTTCCTCCATGATTTACGATAATGACTCCTATTAACTTATTATTTTCAAATGCTCCCAAGAAGAGTAAATGATCGTCTTTCATCTGTTCCTGAATATTTTCTCTACTATCTCTGCCAAGTTTCTTAATTGGAAGTCCAGATCTCTTCCATACTTCGATAATGCTATCATAATCGCCAAATTTCAGTTTTTTAAACTCCATAGAACAAATAGAAACTTTAAAATATAAAGTTATTCTTTCCTTTTTCTGTTAAAAACTTCCAGTGCTATATAAATGAATATGAGATATAGCACAATAAGTCCAAATACAGTTTGTGTACCAGTTATTTTATCTATGGTGTAGTTTAATATGAGATAAGCAGATGAAAAGCTCACAAATCCAAAAACAAACAAAATTACATGATACCAGAAATGTATAGATTTTTTTATATATCCCCTAAGTACATTGGAAAAAAGTGCTGTAAGAACTCCTATATATAGATGAGGAAAACTATTCTGGAGAATAAACCCAAGAGCATAAAATATTGATCTTAAATTTATATAAGGTAGTAGCTCCCAGTTTGTAAGAGTAAATCCTTTATATATTCCTACAGCTCCCAAAATTCCACTTAATGTATAGAGTAGATAATTAAAATTCTTAATAGTCAGGTAATCTTCAAGCCCGAATCCTTTCATAAATAGAAATATTCCTGAAACTATGCCAACTCCTACCAATCCAAAGCCAGCATTCCATGGAGTATCGTAAATAGTAAAATTTATCTGCTCCAGGAATGAAGATAAGGCTAATATTAAGATTATAACGCCTGGAAGTCCGAAGATTAATCCCGCTGTTTTCTTATCTTCAAGAAGCCTCCCAAGATATTTTTGGATTATAAAGTAGGTATCCTCTATACTTTCGCTTTGCTGGACAATAAGCCTTTCTTTTGAGAGTATCTCTACCTTTGACTGAATTATCGGGATCACATTTTCATCTTCCCTGCCGTCGGAAACAAAAATAACGGCTTCCGCATCAAATTTTTTTAAAACGGAGTCTAATTGCTCAGAAATTACCGCATCTGATTTAATTCCTACTTCTTTGTCTCCTGTCAAGGCAGCAACTTCCAAAGCTTTAAACTGGTCTTGATACTCGTCATATAATTTTATTACATCAAAAAGAACGTTCATGTCTGATTCTGCTGGATCTTTTATAGCTAATTTTACAGCAGCATCCAAAATTTTCTCTCTTCCAACAATAGGGCCCTCAATATCTGTTTTTATTCCTATATCGTTATCCCTATCTACTGAGAGAATCAAGACCTTTTTATCCAACTTCATTACCTCTTTTATGTTTTCTTTGTTTAAATAGTTTTTTGTTTATCTAAATATTTTTCTTTTAATATTCTTTTCACACTTTCTACTTTATCGCTTTTCCTGACCTCTTTATCTCGTCTGTCGTCTATCTTAATAAGGGTACTTACTCTTGTTGCTCCCAGATCAAAGAGTTTTTCATGCGCCCTTTTTATTACAGGCATTACATGATCCCATTCTCCTTCAATAATCGTACCCATCGGATTAAGCTCATAATCGAGTCCAGCTTCTCCAAATATCCTGATCACTTCAGCTACATATTTTGACAAATTTTTTTCGCCAATAGGTGACATGGTAACTTCCAATATCATATGCTTACCTGCGGCCTTCCCATCGTTGCAGCCAGATCATTGAGTTTTTCAACTCTTTTTATCGTCGAGGGATGTGTGGAAAACAGATTTATAAGACTCTCTCCTCTGAATGGATTTACTATGAACATATGGGCCGTAGCAGGGTTTTCTTTTCTCATAGGTTTTTTTCTTACAGAGTTCTCTATTTTTATAAGTGCTCTTGCCAACTGATCTGGCATTCCTGTGAACTGTGCACTTCTTTCATCAGCACCGTACTCTCTCGTCCTCGATATAGCCATTCTTATTATCAGCGCAGCCAGGGGTAGAAATACTGCCAGCAGAACTATACCTACTATCTGAGAGCTTCCTCTGTTTCTCGTGCTGCCAAAGATCATGAATCTACCCATGAATCCAAGGTATCCTATTATGGCAGCTATTACCGCGGCTATCGTCTGTATTTTCATATCATTATTTTTTATATGTCCTATCTCATGTGCAATGACGGCTTCAAGCTCGTTTTCATTGAGAAGGTCTA
>DAOVEQ010000025.1 GCA_030668905.1 Thermococci archaeon | reverse complement strand
TTTCTCGGGATACCCTTCATGTTCATGACGTTGGCATTTGATTTCATTCTGCGAGGATTCGGCGATACGCGCACAGCTGTGAAGATCACCGGTACGTCGCTCGTTCTGAACATGATACTCGATCCACTGATGATATTTGGTATCGGATTTTTCCCGCGGATGGAAGTAGCGGGTGCTGCATGGGCTACGGTCATATCACGGGCATTTGTCGGACTCATCGCCGTATATTTGCTCTTTTCGGGAAGGCTAGGAATAAAACTGGAGAAAAAGTATCTGATGCCAGAAAAAGAGTTTATCAAGAAAATTTTGTCGATCGGCATGCCCGCCTCAATCGGCCAGAGTACCGTTGCCTTCGGGTTCGTTATTCTGATGAAATTCGTCAACAAGATTGGTATCGCTACCATCGGCGCATACGGTATCGGGAACAGGATCGTAAGTATAATATTCACCGTTACCGGCGGCATTGCAGGGGCAAATACCACGATGATAGGGCAAAATTTAGGAGCAAAACAGGAAAAACGGGCAGAAAAATGTGTGTGGACGAGTATCGGTATCGTATTCTCGATACTCATGGCGACTAGCATTGCCCTGTACCTCACACGATCGTGGACGTTTAAGATTTTCGTAGACGATCCCGATGTCATCGCAGAGGGAATGAATTTCATCAGAATATTCGTGTTTTCGCTTCCCTTTTTCTCTGTCTTTCAAACGGTGGGCTCGACGTTTCAGGGATCGGGACAGACAAAATACCAGATGGTACTGGGAATGATACGTCTCTGGGCAATGAGAATCCCCTTCTGCTATCTCTTTGCTTTCACGCTGGATAAGGGAGCGAGCGGCATCTGGCTTGGCATGGCTTTGAGCAATATTTTTGGGAGTTTAGTTGCACTGGCATTTTTCATGACGGGAAGATGGAAGAAAACGGTCATATAATCCCTTTATCCGTTAATAAAAACTCGCAGGAATCTCCTTCTTTTTTGTATTTATGTTTAATAATTGTTGCTTTTCGATGCCCTATTTTTTCCGGGATTTTTTCAAGTTTAATAATTATTTTGGACCAGTATCGCAGTACGCTCCCACCTAAAGGTGTTACGCCATTGTCAAAATCTTCGTATATCTGATTCGTGATCACTACGGGAATATTGTAATTTCTCGCTATCTTTGATAGATTCAAGAGCTGCTTGCCGAGAAGCCTGTTAAGATCTCGCTTCTCATCGTAAGTGCCTCCTTTTAATCTGTAAAGAGATACCATGGAGTCCACGGCTATAAACCCTATCTCCTCGTTCATTTTTTCTTCAAGTTTTTCCAGAACTTCACACTGCTCTTCAAAAGAGTAGGGTTCGAAAACTAGAATTTTTTTAAAATCCAACTCAGGATTTATCTGGAGCAATCTTTCAGGCGAGAAACTTCCTTCAGTATCTATGTATATGGATTTCTTTCCGAGTTTAAAATTCTGTGAGCATAACTGAAGACATATAGTGGTCTTACCTGTAGCGAAATCCCCATATACCTGTGTGACAGTTTTTTCTGCGAAACCATCCGATAATTTATCCAAACAGCATCCTATTTTCACAATGCTTTTATTGTCATTTTCCTATAAATAACTGATGATTGAAGAAGAAATGGAAGGGATAATCTCTGAACTTAAAAAACTCTATCAAAAAAGAAAAGATTTTGAAGTCTCTTATATAGAAAAAGAAGAAGAAGGAGAAGTTGCGGCAGTGGACGGAGGATCGTCTATCTTATGGAGCAACGGGGTAAAAAACATTGGCATCTTGAGATACGGTTTCGTAATTTATGATAACTACAAAATAAAAGATTATTTTGTCGAGAATAAAGCAGTTCTTACAGAAAACATAGATTCCCTGAGGACTAAATACGAGATGGAGATGGTAAAAAAAGCTTCTGAGAGATGCGATTTCGTTCTCTATGATGGTGCACTGATAACTCCCTACAAAGAGATAAAAGAAAATATAAAAAGTCTTGAAAGTTCTATAGTAGGAATAAGCAAAAAAACGCAGGTAAATCTTCTGGAAACTGGCATCCCAGACACCATGGCAATAAAAAATCCTGGAAAATGGTATTATAAAGTAGATATAAAACTGAAAAAATATGGACAGATGGTAATGGGGGACGTCTACATAGCAAGACTTCACGAGAAAGGAAGAAATTTCAGAGTAGATATCGTGAACGGAGACGAAAAAGTTTTTCCAAAGTTAGCTTATTTCTCAAAAAACCCCCTCTGTTTCGGGTATCCGTATCCTCTATTAGAAGCTCACAGGCTTGTATGCATGGATGATAAAAAAGAAGCTTTCAAGAGTATATTAAGAAAAATAATGTTTGAAAAGGATCTTAAAGACGAATATTTTGATGGAATTATACACGAAGACAAGATCTCGGGAGATTTTCATACACAGATTGACAAAATAGTCTGATTATCCAAACATGGCTCCATAATCTTTCTTCTTTTCTTGCATGGTAGGTAACGGTATCGGGGGGACAATGTTGATCTCTTTTGCCAGAATTACGCTTTCTATCAAACATTTTTGTACAATTGGCATCTGAATTTTCTGCATTCTTTTCTCATTCTTCTTTTCCTTCCATGAGTTTAAAATAATATCAGAATCCTCTCCTGAGTATACTAAGCTCCCTTCTATTTTTATATTTGCCAGATTTGGATTGTATTCCACAATGAAAATAAAATCTACCTTTATATCCTTACCGGATTTAGTTATATTTGTTATCATACTCTTATTGGATATCCTCATGTTCGGTAAAGAATACTCATTAACAAATTTTCTTGCTTCTACACTTTTTATATCAAAGTTCTTTATCATTTCTTCACCAGTAAAACTACTCTACTAGCTTCAGAGGAGTCTTCTATTTTATAGTTTGTCATTTTCTCTAATTGCTGCGCGAAACGCATGATCTCTGAAAAAGATGGCATGTTTTCTATATTAAGTCTTAATCTTGAAAATCCTACAAACATGTAAGCCTTGGCTTCTATGTAGTCTGGTAACGCTTTTTCTATTAATTTTGCATATTCTTCAGGATTTTTAAGATTGTAATCTTTTACCAGAGTAAGCCTCGTTACCTTTCTAGTATCCAGGGAGGGAAAGAGCTCAAGCGTTTTCATGATCCTTTCCCAGCCATCAGGTATCTGCGGGATGCACAATTTTTTATAAACTTTCTTATTCGGGGCGGGAATTGTAACATAGAGATTCCACGGCAAACTCATGTTCTCGAGAACTTTCGGATTCGTACCGTTCGTAACGAGGAACGTTGTAAAGTTCCTTTTTTTATATTCGTCGATCAGATCGCTTAACAATGGATACATTGTCGGCTCTCCCGCCAGCGATATGGCGACATTGTTGGGTACCGTAGCTTCTTTGAGCTTTTCTTTATCTACCCTGTCAAGAACTCCCCAGTATCCCGACAAAAGCTCCTTCTGGGCTTCTATACTTTTTTCGACTATAAACTCCGGAGGATCTGGATTTTCTATCATGGAAAAAGTATATTGCGTGGGTCTCCAGCAGAATAAACATTTATGAGTGCAGCTTATTACAGAAGGAGTCATCTGGAGGCATCTGTGACTCTTAATCCCATAAAATTTCTGTTTATAACAAACTCTATTTTCCATCAGGCTTTTTTTCAGCCAGTGGCATAATTTTACCGCAGAGTGTTCTCCTACTATTTTATATCTCTGTTTTCTCAATAAGTTTCTAATCTCCTGATCCATTTTTATCAAGCCTTTTCCTCACCAGTAACACACAGGTCTTCAAAGCTTTTTCGATATCCTCGAGATGCTCGGCACCTGCCGCAGCTTTATGACCTCCACCGTCTCCATTTTCTAATTTCTGCATGATCTCTGCCAGATTTATCCCCTTTTCTATGACAGCATTTTTTGCTCTTGAGCTTATTCTGTCTTTACTTGCCACAAATGCTATATCTACTCCTATGTCGAGAAGCGATTTGGCAACTATAGCTTCGTATGCCCCTATCCTCGTAGTTGCTATTATCAAGTTATTTATAGGGTATATTTTCATTCTTTTAAAAGCTTTTAAAACAGCGATCTTTTTTGATCTGTTCACATCTTCTTTCAGTATGGAAAGAACTCCCTGAAAATCTATTTCCTTTTTTAAGATATCGAGAACTGTCTCAAACGTATGCACATTGGCATACTTAAAATGACCCGTGTCTGCAATTATACCTGCCAATATGGCTTTAAGATAGATTCTATTATTTGAAGGGAAGAATTTATAGATTATTTCAGAGTTGGATGACAAGTTTTCATAGTAATACAAATATTTTTCCATGTGCACATTTTTCTCATGATGATCAATAACTACAACATTTTCAGCTTTTTTTGCAGCTTCTTCAAAAATACCAAGTTTTTTTATTGAAGAGGTATCCAGAACAACTATATTTTTGAATTCCTCGGTATAGTGGTAATAATCTATCTCTTCTTTTAGGTTATCCAGAATTATTTTTGCCTGTTTGTTTAAAGATTCGCACCCTATCCTGACCTTCTTATTTTTTTCCTCGAGATAATATTTCAACGCCAACGCACTTCCCACTGCATCTACGTCCGCATTTTTATGCGTCAATATAAGAAAATTATCCTCTTTATCAAAAACAGACTTTATTTTATCTATTACACTTTTTTTTCTAAAAAATTTAAAATTCACTCTGCTCACTCAAAAATCAGGTTTTTCCTGCCAAAAGACTCTGGAGTTTACTCTGCAGATCTTTTAGTTTTTCGCCTGTTCTCTTTTCCTGTCTCTCAAGAGACTGTTTTCTTACGCCTATCTCTTCTTTTCTTGACTTCAGTTCTTCTATAACCTTCACTCTACCTGCTTTTATCATTAGACTTCCTACATTCTTGTAAACTTTTTCTTCGTCGCTTTTCTCTAACTCTGCTAACGCAAGATCTATCTCTCTTTCTTCCAAAGATATCCTCTGGGTTTGAGAAACAATCATCTCGTATTGTTGCTGCAACTGCTGGAACTGCTGAATCTGGTGTTGCACATTTGGAGGTATTTCTTTACTCATTTTATCACCTTGATCGCCTGCACCGGGCATACCTGAGCACATACCCCGCATCCCGTGCAGAATTTTTCATCAATATATACTCTATCGCCATCTTTAACAATAGCGGGGCATCCTAACTTGTTCACACACGTGAAGCATTTTATACATTTCTCTTCATCTATATAATAAGGTTTTGCTTTGGTCTTCTTTAAAAGAACACACTCTCTTCTCGCCACAACCATGGATACGCCTCTATGATCTACCGCCTCTTTTAATGCTTTTATTGTCTCATCCAAGTTATATGGATCGACTACTTTAGTAAATACGCCCATACTCTCAGCTATTTTTTCGGGATATAACATTACAGTATCTTTACCTGTGGCAGTTTTTCCTGTGCCCGGATGGGGTTGGTGTCCTGTCATTGCCGTAGTTCTATTATCAAGCAAGAATATGGTGAAATCATCTTTGTTGTAGACAGCGTTTACCATGCCCGGTATTCCGGTATGGAAAAATGTTGAATCTCCTATAGTTGCTATTATCTTTTTATCTTTCAAAGCTTTGGAAAGCCCACATGAGACACCTATACTTCCTCCCATGCAGACACACGTATCCACTGCCGATAAAGGCGGTAATGCAGCAAGAGTATAACATCCTATGTCACCGGGATATATGCCATCAGGTACAGCTTTTTTCAATGCGTAGTAAGATGCTCTATGAGGACATCCGGGACATAATACAGGCGGTCTAGGCACCATATAACTACTTACGTCTACATCATTTATCTCTACGTCTTTTCCTATCGCCTTCGCAACTTTCATAGTCGAATACTCGTAATATAGAGGGAGAATATCTTTGCCATGGATTTTTATACCCAATTTTTCTTCCTGAGCAATCCTTTTTGCTTCTGTCTCTACAATGGGTTCCATCTCTTCAACGACAATGACTTCTTTATGTTTTTTCATGAAATCGAGAACTGTTTTCCGCGGAATCGGATGCATTGTTCCCAGTTTCAATACCTCGGCCTTCATATCTAAATAATTTAAAGCTTCTTTTACATAGTTATATGACACACCCGAAGCTATTATGCCAAGTTCTCCGCTGCCTTCTATCCAGTTGAACTCTGAATCCTCAAAATACTTCTCAATTTCTTTTATCTTTTCCAGAAGCTCTACGTGCAGTATCCTCGCATTTGCCGGAAGAGTTACCTTTCTTTTAGGATTTCTTTCCCATTTAGGTTTATTCTTTTCCTTTATATCTTTTAAAACAACGTCTCCCCGCGAATGAGAGACCCTTGTAGTAGGTCTTAAAATGACAGGCAGTTTAAACTTTTCCGATATTTCAAAGGCTTTTATAGTCATATCCTTGGCTTCCTGTGGAGAAGCAGGCTCCAAACATGGTATGTTTGCTAATTTCGCATAATAACGATTATCCTGCTCGTTCTGTGAAGAATGCATTGAAGGATCATCTGCAGAGATAAGAACAAAGCCTCCTTCTGTTCCTGCATATGCCAACGTCATTAACGGATCTGCAGCTACATTTACACCAACATGTTTCATAGTTACCATAGTTCTGAGATTGGACCACGATGCACCTATAGCCACTTCAAACGCCACCTTTTCGTTTGTCGAATACTCCATATAAATCCCGTATTTATCTGCGATTTTTGCAATCGTTGCTGGAATTTCGGAGGAGGGAGTTCCTGGATACGCACTGACAGAAGAAACTCCTGCTTCAACAGCTCCCCATGCTATGGCTTCATTACCCATTAACAATTCCTTTTTCATAATATCCCCTAATATCCTATTTTATGCAGTAAATCTTTTCTTTCTTTTCTCTCCTGCTCATTTTCTATCTTGCTTGCTGCCGTACCATCTACAACACCAATGACAGAGTTTCCAAGCTCAGTTCTGCCGATAAACACCTGTAAAGGATTTTCAGAAGCACCATAAATAGAACATACGGCAGGATACTCTTTTACAGTATTTAATACATTTATAGGAAAAGCATTTTTTATCATGATCACAAAAACATGACCCGCTCCAATTTTTAAACAGTTCTTGGAAGCCATCTCTTTTAATTTTTCATCATTGCCCTCACATCTCGTGAGTTTTGGTTTTGCTTCATTCATCGCCATGCCAAATTTTATTCCGGGTACAGATGTTTTAAGTTTTGTTGATAGATCATCTACAGTGAATATCGAGAAATTTCCCTGACCTATAATGCATTCCACTCCTTCTTCTTTTTCTATATCGATGACATCTATCTCCATGTAATCACCAAATACTCTTAAGACGTTTTATTTTTATATCTTGTGATTCTATATAACGTCTCGATGCACTCTTTTTCGCTGACAAAACATGGTATATTTTTACTCTCAAGCTCCTCTCTGATCTTTTCTTTGACATGTGTATTTCCTTCTATGCAGCATAATGTCGGTTTGTTAACATTTAATTTTGGAATTTTAAAACCATATATTGCGGGAAATGCAAGTATTATGCTGTCTACATTTTTATCTTCCTGCAGAGCTCTATACACCATTTCATAAGCTTTTTCTTTATATCTTTCAAATGCTGGCCATATATCTACTGGATTTCTTATCGTGTGCCATTTTGGCGTTATCTCCATGATCTTTTCTTTCGTTTTCTGAGAAAGTTCTGGAAGCTCAAATCCATATTTAGTAGCAAAATCTGAGGCTATTACACACCCTGCTCCTGTATAATGAACAATTCCCAGTCTTTTTCCTTCTGGAATACCTAAAAAGGAGATAGTTTTTGCAGTATCTACCAGTTCCTGAAGCGTTTCTACCTTTATGAGATTCATCTGTTTTGCAAATCCTTCAAATACTCTGTAGTTTCCTGTTAAGGAAGAAGTATGAGATATTGCAGCCTTTTTCCCTGCACCCGTTATCCCGGATTTTAAAACAACTACAGGCTTTTTCGATCCTTCTTTCCTTAAAAATTCGAACATTTTTCTGCCTTTTATCCCCTCCAGATACATCCCTATGACCCTGGTCTTTTTATCTTCAAAGAAATATTTTAAAAACTCGACTTCATCGATGTCTATCTTATTTCCAAAACATGCTACCTTGTTGATTCCATAATTACTGGATATGCACCTCAAAAGAATAACTCCTAAAACAATACCTGACTGGGATATAAAACTGATATCTCCCTTTTTTAGTTCTTTTAGCTCTGCGAATGTAGTTGCTAGATTATTTTCGGTATTTAAAACTCCGACAGTATTCGGCCCTAAAACTCTTATTCCAGTTTCTTTTATGACTTTTTTTAGCTCATTCTCTCTCTTTTTACCATCTTCTCCTCCTTCAGAAAATCCAGCCGTTATTATGATCGCAGTTTCTGCATGATCTTTTAAACTTTTGAGTATCCCAACTACTGTCTCTGGAGGTGTAACAATTACAGCAAGATCAACACTGAGTTCTTCAATCTTTTTGCATTTGATATTGTAGACAGTTTCATACTTTGGATTTACTGGATAAACTTTTCCATTATACCCCAGGGTAAGAAGGTTTTTCATTACTGCATTTCCTTCTTTACCTTCTTTCTCCGAAGCTCCTATAACAGCTATACTCTCTGGATAAAATAAAGTACTCAGCATATGATTGAGGATTGTTATGGTTGTTTTTAAGTGTTTTTGTAAATTATGGTGTGGATGAAACTTTTGCACATCTTGGTAGAAAATAGAAATCATGAATCATTTAATTTATATTTTCCAGCCAATAAAAGTCCAGATCTAACTCTTTGTAATCTGTATTTCTTCTTAAGGCAATTATTATATTATTCGACTTTGAACAAAAATCTTTATCCCAAGAGAAGAAATCTAAAGAATCTTTATATGCCTCAGAATATGCAACTGCTTCAAGAAAAATATTTTGATCATACTCATCTTTCTTAAATTTGATCTTATATGTAATTATTAATCCTCCAATTTCCTTAATTTTTGATGTCAATTCTTCATCTAATGTA
>DAOVEQ010000139.1 GCA_030668905.1 Thermococci archaeon | reverse complement strand
GGTATCATGGCGTTAGGGGATGGATTTTCTACGATAATAGGTAAAAATCTTGGGAAGCATAAGCACTGGATAGACAAGAATAAAACTTATGAAGGAAGTTTAGGATTCTTTGCAACTTCTTTTTTGTACGCTCTATTAATTTTGAGCTTCATTTCGCCTGTCAGTAATTTTAGTTACATATTAAAGATAGCTCTTGCCGGGAGTATATCGGGTATGCTTGTGGAAGCACTTCCTTTTGAAAATACTAGAGGTAATCAGAGACTTTTTTCGAGAATAATAATAGATGACAACTTTTTTGTTCCTCTTGTTTCCAGTATATTCATGTATCTAGTGAGTCTATGAGATTTTATACAGCGCAATAAGGTAAGGAAATATAATCAGGGGGATAGGAGAGATCTCCACGCATAATAATGTTATCGATAGCAGGATAGAATAGTATGGTACTGCCCTTTTCAAATTCTTCATTTTTTTTCTTATAGTAGCCAACACACTTCCAAAAAATATCATTATAGGAACTTCGATAATTCCGAAATCAAGTATTAAGGGACCTAAAATAGTAGAAGTAGTATTGTGTTCATATCCAAGAACGATCTTTCCTACAATGCCCCCTGTAATGGGATGAAGCCAGAGACCATGGTAATACCCAAAGTATCCTGATTTTTCAACTATTAGATTCAAAACATAAACTGTATACGAGATTCTATAGAATATAAGGTTTAAAAAGTCCAGCTTCCATTTTTGAGACGTAAAACTTAAAAATGCAATATTCAGAACGATAAAAAATATAAGTGCAAGAACAAAAAGCCATAGATTAGATTTAATTTCTTTTTTATAATAAAGGATTATTGCTGTGGATAAAATAAGAATTAAGATATATGTTCTGTAACCATAAAGAAACAAGATAAAAAATGCAAGTATAAAAAGTTTAGGGCTGAATTTTTTCAATGTTTGAAAATTGAATCCTATGTATAAAAGAGAGTATCCGCAAACAAAAATGATTGTCAAGGCTTTTCTTCTCAAATCAGGGTTGAAGAGGGGGATATCTCGTATGTAAATAAAATTGATAATGAGTAGCGCTACTCCCAGAAAATAAAATAACTTTGAGTGTTTTTTAAAATCTAATTTCAGTATAAAAAATACAGGAGCTACTATTAAAAAAGCATAGTAAGAATATAGAATAAAACTGTAATAAAATAATAAAACTAAAATTATAAATAGAATGTACTCCTTTTTTATCTTCAAATTTATTTTTGTTCCGATATAAAAGCAGAAGAGACCGCAAAAAACATAGAAGAATATCAATGGATTTAAAGAATAATCCAGATACCTTGTTTTAAAAATTAAGCCCGTAAATACAAAAAGGATATACGTAAAAATAAAGATATTCGGATTAAAAAAATCTTTCATGATTTGAGTCTATCCTTTCATATATATCTTTTTTCCACATTTGCATCTTCCGTTCTTTATTCTATTTTCCAGAACATCAAACCCAAACCTTCTTATCAGTACCTCTCCGCATTCCGGGCAGTACGTTATGTCAGGTTTTCCCCATACGTTGCCCAGATAAACGTAATACAATCCTGTTTTCTTTGCAATTTTTTCCGCCATTTCTAACGTTTCCAAAGGCGTTGGTTTTATATTTGTCATTTTATAATGAGGAAAAAATCTTGTAAAATGGATGGGGATCTCAGGGCTTATCTCATAGAGTTTTTTACATATATCTTCTATCTGTTCTTTTTTATCGTTCCATCCAGGTATGATTAAATTTGTAACTTCCACATGCCTGTCATTTTCAAAAACTGTTCTTACAGAGTTGAATACATCATAAAATGGGGCATGACATAGTTTTTCATAAAAATCTTTCTCTCCTTTCACATCTATATTAAAGGCATCCATATATTTCACCAGTTTTTTTAATGGCTCTTCATTTATGTATCCATTCGTTACCATTGCAGTATAAAGATCGTTTTCCTTTGCAAGCTTTGCTGTGTCATACACAAACTCGTACCATATTGCAGGTTCATTGTAAGTAAAAGCTATTCCTTCCGTATCTTTAGCCATTTCCACAATATTTTCAGGGGAAAAATATCTTGTGGATGCTTTTTTTTGCGATATAGAGTAATTCTGGCAGAAATCACATGCAAAATTACATCCTATTGTACCTATGGAAAAAGCTGTGCTTTCAGGATAAAAATGGTATAACGGTTTTTTTTCTATCGGGTCTTTCCAGAAAGAAGATACCTCACCATATATCTCGGTGTAAAGCTTATTTTCTTTGTTTACTCTCACTCTGCAAAAACCGTACTTAGATTGAGGAATAAAACATTTTCTTGGGCATAGAAGACATCTAACACCCTCTTTCTCAGGAAGATAGAATTCTGCTTCTTTTAACATCAATATAATATAATATTTAGATGTACTTAAAGTTTTTTCTCATTACCCAATAGTTTTAAACTTATGGAAGTGTGATAAGATATGGATATGGTACTCGGTAGAAGAGCTGTGATGGAAGTTTTAAAAAGTAGCGGGAAGATAAACAAACTACTTGTAGCCAAAAACTCAAAACTTGAGGAGATTTTAAAAATTGCCCATGAAAAGAAGATATTAGTTTCAAAAGTAGAAAAGAGAGTACTGGATAGATTTGGTGAAAAACATCAGGGGGTCATTGCTTTCATATCTCCTAAGGAGTATAAAAAATTTGAAGATCTCAGATTTTCAGAAGATTCTTTTTTCATTGTTCTGGATAGGATAAAAGATCCTGGAAATCTTGGGGCGATTATAAGATCCTGCGAGTTTTTTAACTTAGATGCAGTTATAATTCCAAAAAGAAACTCTGCAAAGATCACCGAGATTGTATGGAAAAGTTCTGCAGGTGCTTTAGAGCATGTGAATGTTGTACTTGTAGATAATCTCTCTAAAACAATAGAAAAACTCAAAGAGAAAAAGATCTGGATTATAGGAGCGGATATAAACGGAGAAAGATGCTTTGAAAAGAATTTAAGAGGACCTGTAGCTCTTATACTTGGTGAAGAGCAGAAAGGAATGAGAGATATCTTAAAAAGGAAATGTGATCTTCTTATAAAAATTCCGAGAAGAGGAAATATAGAATCTCTCAACGTCTCTACAGCGGCAGGTATTCTTATTTACGAGATATTAAGACAGAGAAATTTTGAGTGATGATCGAAAACTATTTAAATGATGCTACAGAGATAAGTAGGAAATCTTCAAGGTACAAAGGAAACACTTAAATTTTTTGTTTTTCCTTTTTTATATTTATTTTTATCTATCCATTAGTTTAATAGATCTATCTAGTAAATCCTGCATAAGAGCTTCTATTTCCATTTTTAGGGATTTAAACTCCTTTATTTCCTTTTCTATCTCACTATATTTTTTGCATTGTTTTATGTCCTTATCTTCAATTATAGATTTAAAAAGATCAGAGGCAGTAAG
>DAOVEQ010000150.1 GCA_030668905.1 Thermococci archaeon | reverse complement strand
CAACGAATAATTTTATATGCCGTCTCCTCCCATATATATCATGATAGGATGGTTTTCTACAGGAAGGGATAAGGCAGCAAGGGATCTTTTAGAGTATATCGTTAAAAAGGAAATAGATATATCCTTTGTATTCTGTAACCGTGAGAGGGGAGAGAGTGAAGAAAGTGATAGATTCAAAAGGCTTGTAGAAAGTTATGGATTTGATCTCGTTTGCTTTTCTTCTAGAAAATTTCTTCCCGATCTGCGGAAAAAAGATAAGAAAGAATGGAGAACTCTTTATGACACTGAGATACTTGATTTAATACCTCACGTAAAATTAAATATTCTTGCAGGATATATGCTTATTCTCAGCCCCCTGGCATGTGATACTCTGGATATGATAAACCTCCATCCCGCTTTACCCGATGGACCAAGAGGGACATGGCAGGATGTTATCTGGGAGTTAATTAGAAAAAATGCCAGAGAAACCGGAGCGATGATGCATCTGGTTACAAAAGAGTTAGACAGGGGGCCAGTAGTGACATACTGTAAGTTTCCTATAGATTTTTATGAGCTTAGAAAAGACTTTGAAAACTTATTAAAAACGCGATCTTTTGATGATATTAAACAAGAGGGGCATCCTCTTTTCCATAAACTGAGAGAAGAAGAACTTAAAAGAGAGTTCCCTCTTATAGAATACACAATAAAAGCCTTCAAAAATAAAGAAATAGAGATAAGGAATAAAAAAATCTATTCTCATGAGAAAATTGTAAAGGGATATGATATCTCCGATAAGATAGAAAGAGAGCTAGGGGAGGGCTGATTTTTAGATTTTCTAATTATTATCAGAAAGTTTAAACCGTATTTCAAATCTTTGGTTAAGAAAGTTTTAAATATATTATTGAATAAGACACATAGCGGTAAAAATGAAGAGAAAAGTAAACGAAAGATTATACACCCCCACGTTCATGGACTACCTTTCCCATTTTGGAAGAACGAAAAAATGGGAGCATGTAACAAAATTTTTTATACCGATGATTATGTTTCTTATTTATTTCTTGATTGTATATCACTTAACTAAAACAAACTCTGAGATCGCTCCTCTCATGCTCGCATACTCCTTGCCACCTTTTGGGAAAGAATCTGTTATTCCCACAGGAATATCTTTAGGGATGACCCCCATTACCATGTTCTTGTTGGTGGTTTATATAGACATGACATTTGCACTATTAATAATCTGGAACTACGATCTATTACATAAATTGCCTCTCTGTGGAGAAGTACTTAAAAAAATTGAACACTCGGGAATCCAGTTATGGAATAAACATCCGTGGCTTGATAGATTAGCATTCATTGGATTGGTTATTTTTGTATTTATACCCTTTCATGGTACAGGAGCAACGACCTCAGCAATACTTGGTAGGATAACAGGTATGAAACCGTTAAAGACCTTTTTTGCTATTATGGTAGGTTCTATTACTGGAACATTTTTTATGATCTCTTTCTCAGGTGTGTTTATACTTTTATTTGGAAGAAAAAATTTATTGATACTGGCTGTAGCTATCATTATTATAGTATTTTTGGTGTTTTTAAGGAAAAATTTAGAAAATTACAGTACTGCCAATTGAATAGTGTATTCTAAAAATTGAAAAACAAATTATTTCGAGATATACTCCTTTTTTCTTCTCACAAGTTTTATAGTGTGCTCCAGTAAGAGAGCCACTGTAACTGGTCCAATGCCTCCAGACATAGGAGTTATTAAGGATGCTTTCGGCGATACGTTTTCAAAATCTACATCTCCGCCTACATCCAACACAACAACTCCCTCTTTAACCATATCCTCTCTGATGAGATCCTTCACACCTGTTGCAGTCACCAGTATATCTGCTTTTTTCGTATATTTTTTAAGGTCATCTGTATAGACGTGACATATAGTAACCGTGGCATTTCTATTAAGTAGTAATGCGGCCATTGGCTTCCCCACGTTGTTGCTGTGCCCCACTATCACCACATTCTTGCTACAGATGTCTATGTTGTATTTTTCCAGTACTTTTATCACAGCATGCGGTGCGCACGGTACCATGTCTTCTATACCTGTGAGCATTTTTCCTAGGTTAAAGGGATGAATCCCATCCACATCCTTCACAGGGTTAATAATCTGCATGATCTCCCTTTCATCAACGTGCTCGGGTAACGGAAGCTGTACCAGTATTCCGTGTATTATATCATTTTGATTTAACGAGTAAATTAGATCGATGAGTTCTCTTTCGGTAGCTTTTTCAGAGAGTGTATAATGTTCTGAGTAAACACCTGTCCTTTTACACGCCTTATGTATCAGCTTCACGTACAGTTTCGAAGGTTTATTTCTTCCCACGATAATTGTTGCCAATCCAGGCGTGATGTCATATGTTTCCTTTAATTGAGATACGTCATTTCTTACCTTTTCTTCAATTTCTTTTGCAATTTCTCTACCATCGATGATGATTTTATCACCTCACAAATTTTTTAAATTCTTTGCAAGGTTTTCCTTCAGGGCAATACCCCAATTTTTTGCACCGTGGTCCGACATCTTTAAAGATGATCGGTGCTTTCTTCTTACAAATTTTCAACATTTCCCATGCAACTTCCCTGATCTCCCATTGTGCTCTTGTACAACATCTCAACGGGAAAAATACCTCATAAAGTTCTCTACAATTCATTGTAACAAGTAAGTTTGTTTTTGTTCCCATGGGCAAAATAAATCTCGCATCTTCTTTGGGAACATCGTCGTCAACTAAAAAACCGTATGTAGAATATAGTTTATCCAAAATATCTTTGACTCTATCGTAATATTCACTATCCTTTACTGTTTCCGGTGCCTTAAAGCTCTCTCTTTTCGGCTCAACTCTCCTCAAACTTTGCTGGGTATAGGACGCGATTCTGTGTCTTACTAACTGATGTGTACATACTCTAGAAACATCTTCTAAGCTAAAGGTAAAACTAGCATGTTCTAGAACACTTGTATGCCCTCTGTCAACGACTATGCTTATCCACTTTTTGGTATCTTCTTCTGTCCATACTTCGGAAAATTCACTTAGAGGTTTGTTTGAGGCAGATACATACGCCGCCATTGCGCATACTTTGTCTGGATTTCTTGTATATGTTACTAACTGCACATTCATATTCTCACCAATTACTTTCCCTTTATTCATATGGAGATATAAATATTGTATGTCAATAGTT
>DAOVEQ010000184.1 GCA_030668905.1 Thermococci archaeon | reverse complement strand
AATAGAAATGATTTTTCTCCCTTACCTGGAACTTTCAGAGCAAGAGGCGAAATCTTGGAGATATTTCCCGCTTATTCCGACAGAATTTATAGAATAGAGTTTTTTGATGACGAGGTAGAGAAGATCTCCATTCTGGATCCTGTTACCAGAAGAGGATTTCCAAGAGATTTTGTCATGATATACCCCGCAAAACATTATATGGTACGGAAAGAGAAGGTAGAAAAGTCCGTACAAAGAATAGAGAAAGACTTAGATAGAAGATTAAAGGAGTTAAATAGACAGAATAAACTTGTTGAAGCTCAAAGACTTAAAGAAAGAGTAAATTATGATATAGAGATGCTGAAAGCAACAGGATACTGTAGGGGAGTAGAAAATTACTCGATATACTTTGAAGATAGATCCCCGGGAGAAAAACCTTACAATCTTTTAGATTATTTTCCCAAGGATTTTTTGATGGTTATAGATGAGTCCCACATAGCGATCCCGCAGATAAAAGGCATGTATAAAGCAGACAGAACTAGAAAAAGCATATTAGTTAGATACGGTTTTAGATTATCAAGCTGTTTTGAAAACAGGCCCTTAAAATGGGAAGAGTTTAAAGGGTATATGAAAAAAGTTATCTTCATGTCTGCTACGCCAAGAGAGTATGAGTGTAAACTCTCAAGAGTAGTGGAACAATTAGTAAGGCCTACAGGGCTCTTGGAACCAAAAGTCTCGATAAAAAAGCCGAATATGGAAGATTTGGTTCAGAAGATAAAGGAAAAAGGAAGGAGTTTAGTAATAACTGTCACAAAGAGAGAAGCGGAAAAAATAGCAGATTATTTGAATGAAAATGACATCAAAGCAGAGTACATGCATTCCGACATCAATACAGAAGAGAGGGTGGAGATAATAAGAAATCTAAGGTTAGGTGAAATAGACTGTGTAGTTGGGATAAATCTACTCAGAGAAGGATTAGATTTACCTGAAGTTCCTCTTGTAGCGATTCTCCACGCTGACAAAAAAGGATTTTTGAGAACGGATACGTCGTTAATACAGATAATGGGAAGAGTTTCTAGAAATGTAGAAGGAGAAGTAGTTCTTTATGCCGATAAAACTACAGATGCGATGAAGAAGGCGATCAAAGAGATAGAGAGAAGAAGGAAAATACAGGAAGAATTTAATATAAAATATGGAATAACCCCAGAAACAATAACGAAGGAGGTTTATTCTGGTCTTGTGAAGAAGAAAATCAGTAAAAAAGAAGAAAAAATTGAAGCATTCAAAGAAGAATTAAAAAAAGCGTTTGAAGATCTGGACTTCGTAAAAGCTGTCGAGATAAGAGAAAAGATCATTGATCTTGAGAGTTGAATACAAAAGATTTATATTTTTGAACTGGGAGTACCATCATGAATGAGATTGAAGACAAAATCCTTAAAACACTTTATCTTCTTGAAAATGAAAAAGAAAAATTCAGTGACGAAAAGTTTCTAAAATACTGTGAAACAGTAAAGACAAACATAATCAAAGCGTTTAAAGAGGGAAATTTTACTGAGGATGAAGCAAAAACTCTTTTAAACAGAGTGAATAAACTTTTAGATCTGTCAGAGAAAAAAATAATAACTCATGAGTATGAAGAGGATACAAAAATCTGTCCAAAATGTGATACCAAGAATAGAGCTAACGCAAATTTTTGCAGGAAATGCGGATATGATCTCAGATAAAGCTAAAAATTAAAGAGGTAACGCCATGAATCAAATAATAATGCATCCAATTGGAGTAATCCATTCACCCTATAAAGAGAGTAAAGATATTCCTATCCAGGGGATTTTTAAAAATAATGTAGAGGCGTGGATTGAATTAGAAGATAAATATATCGGTGGCTTAAAAGACTTGGGTGAATTTAGTCACGCCATAATAATATACTATTTCCATAAGTCAGAGAGGGAAGGTATTGAAGGCAAGCCATTTCTTGAACAAAACAAGCATGGAATATTTGCCATAAGAAGTCCTCATCGTCCTAACCATATTGGAATTTCAATCATAAAAATTGAAAGTATTGACAAGAACAAATTGCATTTTAGTGAAGTTGATGTTTTAGACGGAACGCCGGTATTAGACATAAAACCCTATGTCAAACATTTTGACG
>DAOVEQ010000127.1 GCA_030668905.1 Thermococci archaeon | reverse complement strand
ATTTTTGAGAATTTTTAGAATCTCTTCTAATCTTCTTTTGACATGTGATGGCAACTTTTCCAATTGTCTTATGACCTTTCTGGAGGTTTGAATAGTGTAAGGCAAAAAGTTCACCTGAGGGATTTAAATATTTCTTCTTCTCCCCCCCTCTGTTTTTCTTTTAATCCCTGTGCAATTATTTTTTTCTCATCCTCAGAAGGATGTACTTCGGGGATTAAAACTATCTTTATTTCATCTATCTCCTTTTCTATCTTCAAGATTTTTCCGTAGATCTCTCTCAATAATCCTTCTTCCATTTCGCTCATCTACCCCTATACTCTGCACAGGGATTTAAACTTTTTTCTATACTCTTCCTTTTTAAATAATTACTTTTCTAACCTCTCCCTTAAATAATCTTGTTTTTCTTGGAGATAAACCGTCTACACTCTGATGTAGTTTCTTCAGAACTACATCCATTTGTTTCTCCCTCAACCCTCTCCCTTTTTAAATAATTATTTTTTTCTTTTGGAGAACCACTTTCTTTTTTTAAAAAAGAAAAGGGTTAAAAGTGAGTACTCAAAACTAAGTTTATAAATGTCTTATCCAATCATTTTTATGATAAATTTCAAGGAGGTATCCTTCAGATACTCAAAAAATCAGGGTCATGTTTTGCGTAATATAAGTTTCAATGTTAAAAAGGGAGAGTTCTTGGGGATATCAGGACCCTCGGGATCTGGAAAATCGACACTCTGTCTGATGATGAACGGAATTATCCCAAAAACGATTGAGGGGGAATTTTCCGGGGAGGTGTATATAGACGGTGAAGATATAGCAGAAAAAGAGATCTATGAAACCTCTGAAAAACTTGGATTGATCCTTCAAAACCCAGAATCTCAGTTATTTTCAATGACTGTAGAAGAAGAGTTAGCTTTCGGTCCTGAGAATCTCGGAATAAAAAGAGAGGAGATAGGAGATAGGATATCATGGGCTCTAAAGTTAGTAGGCATGGAAAGATTTAGAGAGGCTTTTCCGCATCAATTATCTGGCGGAGAAAAACAGAAGATCGCCATAGCTTCTCTTCTAACAATGAAGCCAGAGATCTTAGTTCTTGACGAGCCTACGAGTAATCTCGATCCGAAAAGCAGGATAGAGATCTTTAAGATCGTACAGAAATTGAACAGAAAAGGAATGACAGTTGTAGTCGTGGAGCACGAGACGAATTTCATAAGTAGTGCAGATAAAATCCTGATTCTGAATGAAGGAGAGATCGTAAGGTATGGAACTCCAAAAGAGATATTCAGAGAAGCAGATTTTTTAAAAGAAATAGGGATCAGAGTTCCAGAGATCGTTGAATTCTCCAATTATCTTTTGAAAGAAGGATATATAGATGATATTTTCCTCTCGGTAAGCGAGGCTTTGGAGGTTTTGAATGTTGAAAGTAGAAAATCTCTGTTATGAGTATGAATCAGGTTTCAAATTAAAAAATATAAATTTTGAGGTAAAGGGAGGAGAATCCATAGGTATTATCGGTGAGAATGGATCGGGAAAAACAACTCTCGTAAAAAACTTAATAGGTCTTTTAAGGCTAAAATCTGGTAGAATTCTCCTTAACGGAGAGGATGCTTCAAAAATGAGCGTTGCCGAGATCGCCAGAACTATAGGTTTTGTGTTTCAAAACCCTGACAATCAGATATTTGCTTCCAGCGTAAAAGAAGAAGTTAGTTTCGGTCCTCAAAATTTAAAAATGGATAAAATTGAGGAGATAGTAAACGATGTGTTGAAAAAAACTGATCTTTTTAAATATAAAGAGTCACATCCCTTTAAGCTGTCCGGTGGAGAAAAACAGAGGCTGGCTCTGGCCTCTATTCTTGTAATGAACCCAAAAATCCTAGTTCTCGATGAGCCTACATCCGGATTAGATTTAAGGAACGCCAGAAAACTTATAGAGATAGTAAAAAATCTTCAGGAAGAAGGAAGAACATTGATCTTAATCTCTCACGATATGGAGTTAGTATCAGATCTATGCGAAAGAATTATTTTGATGAAATCAGGGGAAATTATAGCGGATGGGGGTATAAAGGACATATTTGATGATAGTAATTTGCTTGAAAAAACGAGGCTCGATCTTCCAGAGATAGCAAAACTCTCTAAAATTTTAGAGTTTGGTGTTGTTTTCGATCCCGGAGAATTATACAGAAAATGGAGGGTGTCAAATGATTAGATATACCATGTTTCTCAGACGAAAATCGATCCTTCATTCCATAGATCCCAGATCGAAGATAATCCTCTCATTATTTTTGTTCACAGTATGTATTTTTTTCAATAACCCTATATATACTGGAACTTTGTTCTTTTTTCTTATTATATCTCTTAAAATATTTGGAAAAATAGAAATAAAGAAGACTCTTTCATTTTTAAAACCTATGCTCCCTTTTGTCGTAATGATAATGCTTCTATGGATCCTTCTGGGAAGCGAGAAGGGAAATGTTATCTATCAGATATGGAAGCTTAAAATAAAGGATGTAAATATAGAGATGGCTTTTGCAATGGGTTTTAGAGTTCTTGCAATGATTTTGTCAACGTTCCTGCTATTAATGACCACAGAACAGAGAGACCTTGTTCTCGCACTGGTAAAAATGAAGCTCCCCTATGAGTATGGGCTCACAATCGCCATTGCTTTAAGATACGTGCCAACACTCGCGAGCCTTGCAGTCTCTATAATGGATGCTCAGAAAGCGAGAGGATTAGAACTGGAAAAGGGAAATATTTTAGAGAAGATAAAGAAGTACATCCCCATACTCGTCCCTTTGATAGTTAAGTCGATACAGTTGGCACAAGAACTTGCCATAGCCATAGAAACGAGAGCATTTGGCAAACCTAATAGAACCTTTTACAGAGATCTGAAATTTAAATTTAAAGATCTTGTGTTTCTTTCTGCAGCTGTAATTTTCTTTGTTATCTGCCTGTATCTGAGGATAAAAGGATATGGTGTTCTGGATATTTAGAACTCTATCATCACGATCTTTGCTCTATTTCCCCAGCGAGTCTCATATGCCACGAGTGCAGCAATCTTTTTACCATCGGGGCTCCAGGTACTGTCTGAAACAACACATCGTGCACCATTCATATACTCCGGATATCCGGGTTCATTAAAGTATGTTAATCGTTGTTTATTTGAACCGTCTGCATCCATAATCCATAACTCTGTTACAAGGTATTTCTGCCAATTATGCCCAGATATATCGCCCCACTCGATATCGAATCCTGTGCTTGACATCCACGCAATCTTTTTACCGTCAGGTGAATAATGAGCATGCTCATCCCAGTCATTTAGAGTTTCAGTTAATCTTTTAAGCTCATTTATTTCTAAGTTAAGCTCATAAATATCTAAACCTACAGGACTCTGTCCAGATATCAAATTTCCCGAGAACAATATCTTTTTATCGTCATCAGAAAAAGCATGGCTTTCATAAAAACAATCCCATTCACCCGGCTCATATATCTTTATATTTTCAAGATGTGGTTCTTCGTTGCTAATTACAAAGTCAGCTATTTTAAGCACCCACTTTCCACTAAAGCTTTCACCAGGTTTTATTCTTTCAGCCCATAATAACTTCTTACCATCATGTGAAAATTGAGGATGAATCACAGCTCTCATCATGGGTAAAGTTGTTAGTTGATAAAAATTCTCTCCATCGCTTGTCATAAGCCATAAATCACAGTTGAATCCAGTGCCGGGAACGGCATATTCTTTTATTAAAGGATCATCAGACATTTCTTTTTTTTCTGCAGTAAAGACAATATAGTCACCAGAAGGA
>DAOVEQ010000199.1 GCA_030668905.1 Thermococci archaeon | reverse complement strand
AAATTAATCATACTTGTCATTGTTTGGGCAACTGTCTCAATTTTGAGTTTTATAACGAGGAGCAATTTAGGGTCCTGAACTTCTCGTTGTGTTAATGCGTCAACACTTGATGTAGGCTTTGCCTACATTCTTTTGTCTGCGGGTTCGCAGTGTTTTTTTCACCACAGGGGATCTCAAATCTTTAATTTGAGTATCGCTCAACAGGTGGATGTAGACAGAGTCTACATCATTTGTTTGCGTGCACTGGGTTTACAGTGCAACTGTCTCTTTTAAAGAATCAGGGACTTCACATCGAAGATGTGAATGTCGCTTAACGCGTGCACTGGGTTTACAGTGCAACCGAAACTTTTTTATAGAGAAGGATTCATGTACATGTAGTCATGCTATATGACCCGGGAAGCAGTGTGAGTATAGCCCATAGCGAGTGATATGAATATACACAACCTGGATACTATAGTGTTGCGACAAAGAAGCTTTTTTCAGATAAATAATCGAAAATTTTCAGAGGAGGGGCTAGCTTTTGTGCGTATGAAAACTAAATGTTTTAGGAAAGTCAATGTTATCATAAAAAATATAGGTGATAAATATGAATAAAGAAAAAAAACTATATGTGCTGTTGGCCTTGATGGTAACAACGGCAATTATGATAAGTATAGCCACGCTTGCGGCTGTATCTATATGAAAACTAAGTGTTTAGGAAAGTCAATATCATGATAAGAAGTCTAGGTGATAACTGTGATAGCACAATCTAAAGAGATCAGGAAAATCCTCAAGGATCTTCAAGCGTCCACGCCAGATATCGAAGCATCAGCGTTAGTAAGTACAGATGGAGTGATAATCGCCTCTGAACTACTTCCTGAGATCGAAGAAGCCAAAATAAGTGCTGTAACAATTGCTATGGTATTTTTAGGAGAAAAAAGTACGAAGAATCTGGCAGGAGGAGAACTGAAGCAGATGTATGTAAAGGGGGACAATGGCCATATTCTCCTGATCGCCGTGGGAAAAAAAGCAATGCTCATCGGAAAAGTACGAGAAAATGCAAAGATGAGATCTGTATTTTTGAACCTAAAGAAAACAGAAGGGAAATTGGCAGAAATAGCAAAACGAGAGACATTATATGATAAAGATAGCTTTTCAGATGATTATCTTTCTAATAAAAAAACAAAAAACCTTGATAGAGATGCTTTATTGAAGAAATATAAACTAAAATTACCTTCAGACGAAATGATACTGAAAATTTTGGAAAATAACGGTATAAACTATAAGGATATACGCAGATCAAAACAATGATCCTTTCCTTGCAGAGTTTGTTTGTGGTGCAGTGGAGATCATTGGCGAGTAGCCTTTATAAAGCAAAAGATTTCAGTGATAATATGGAAGAAAAAATAAAAGAAGTTCTGGAAGAAGTGAGACCATCGTTGAAAAGAGATGGAGGGGACGTAGAGTTTGTAAGATACAATGACGGCATAGTAGAGCTTAGACTTAAGGGGGCATGTGCAGGATGTCCTCTATCACAGTTAACCATAAAGAGTTATATAGAAGTACTATTAAAAGAGAAGATACCCGAAATAAAAGAAGTAAAAGCTGTTTAGAGAGGTATTTCCATTATTTCTCTCATTTTCTCTATATCTCTATAGATAGGGCGATCTTCCTCCATAAAAGAAATTTTTTCTCTTATTTTTTTATGAATTTTTTGTATCTCAGGACTCGGTTTGTATTTTAAGA
>DAOVEQ010000170.1 GCA_030668905.1 Thermococci archaeon | reverse complement strand
TGAATTCTTTTCAAAGAAAATATTACTCTCCCTCCTTTCTCATTCGTCTTTGCAACTATATTAACATCTTTCGGATTTTTTATTTCACCACAGAGATCAAGCATTATCTTTTCTACCGTTTCAGAGGGTATAAGCTTTGGATCATAGACCTTTATTTTTCCGTGTCTTACAAGATCTGCCAATGCCGTGAGTGCTTTTTTTATGGAGTCCGTCCTGAAGATAACAAAGCATACCATAAAAGACATTCTCCGCGTATAAATAAAAATCTTACTCACGAAAAAGATAAAAGCAAAGAAACATAAAAAAAGCATGATAGGAATTATTGGAGGATCAGGAATTTATCGCTTTTTTGAAACTGAGCAGGAAAGGATTGTGAAGACAAGGTATGGAGAGGTAAAAATAAAGATCGTGAGTTACAAAGGTAAAGAAATAGTTTTTCTGGCGAGACATGGTGAAAAGCATACAGTACCTCCGCATAAAGTAAATTACAGAGCAAATATCATAGCGTTAAAAAGTATAGGAGTAGAGAGAATAATTGCTACAACAGCAGTAGGATCAATGAACCCTGAGTTTAAACCAAAAAGTCTTGTATTACTGAAACAGTTTATAGATTTTACTAAAAAGAGAGAATACACACTTTATGATGATAAAGTTGTACACATAGACCTTTCCGAGCCATATTGCCCAGAATTAAGAGAGATAGTAAAAAAAACAGCAGAAGAAGAGAAAATCACATTACATGAAGGAGTATACATATGTACAGAAGGACCCAGGTTCGAAACACCTGCAGAGATAAATATGTTTAGGAAGATGGGAGGCGATGTTGTCTCAATGACAAATGTTCCAGAGGTCATATTTGCAAGGGAAGCAGAAATATGTTACTGCACAATAGCGATGGTTACAAACATGGCTGCAGGGATAACGAAAAAAAAGCTTACACATACAGAGGTAAAGGAGATAATGAATGGAAATATAGAAAAAGTTAGAAGATTGATTTTAAAAAGCATTGAAAAAATCCCAAAAGAAAGGAAATGTCAGTGTAAAAATGCGTTGGAGGGAGCAGCATGAAAATAAAAGACATAAATTTAGCTAAGGAAGGAGAGAAGAAAATAGAGTGGGCTTCAAACTTCATGCCAATTTTAAACATTATCAAAAAAGATTTTGAGGATAGAAAACCTTTTAAAAATATAAAGATAGGGATGTGTCTTCACTTAGAAGCAAAAACAGCTTTTTTAGCAGAGACCCTTAAAGTAGGAGGTGCAGAGATAAGGATTACAGGAAGCAACCCATTGTCTACACAGGACGATATCTGTGCAGGATTAGCAAAAAAGGGAGTAGAGGTATATGCGTGGCATGGACTTAATGAAAAAGAGTATTATGAGAACATAGAGAAAATCATGGAGTTTTTTCCCGAGATAATAATAGATGACGGAGCAGACACGATCGCATATGCGCATAAAAAAAATATAATACCAAAGGGGGGATGCGAAGAAACGACTACAGGAGTAATACGATTAAAAGCTTTAGAAAGAGAAAAAAAGCTTAAATTTCCAGTTATAGATGTAAATGATGCTTATTGCAAACATCTTTTCGATAACAGGCATGGAACAGGACAATCCACTTTAGACGGTATAATGAGAACAACAAACATAATCCTCGCGGGTAAAAACTTTGTTGTTGCGGGGTACGGATGGGTGGGGAGAGGTATAGCGTTGAGAGCAAGAGGAATGGGAGCAAATGTTATAGTAACAGAGGTAGATCAGATAAAAGCATTGGAAGCTTATATGGACGGATTTAAAGTCATGAGAATGGAGAATGCAGCAAAGATAGGAGAGATCTTTGTTACAGCTACTGGATGTAGAGATGTTATAACTGAAAAGCACTTCCAGTTAATGAAAGATAAAGTAATTCTCTGCAACTCGGGGCATTTCAACATAGAAATAGATGTAAAAACTTTAGAAAAAATGTCCAAAAGAGAGGTAAGAAAAAACATAACAGAGTACAATTTTAACGGCAAAAGGATATATCTCTTGGGGGAGGGAAGACTCGTGAATCTGGCATGTGCAGATGGGCACGCAATAGAGATAATGGATATGAGTTTTGGTATCCAGGCACTATCCGCGGAGTATATTTTGACCAATGATCTCATTCCAAAAGTTTACAACGTCCCAAAGGAGATAGACTATAAAGTTGCGAGAATAAAACTCGATTCTCTCGGTATAAAGGTAGACCAGTTAACTGAAATACAGAAAAAATATTTGGAATCGTGGGAGATTGGAACTTAAGATCTAGTTAAGATCTCAAAAAGAGCAAAAATATTAGATTCCCATCTCCAACAGGAACTCTCAGGGCATTGATAAAACTATAAATATTTTAGATTTTTATCATTACTTGACCAGATTGAATTTTATTGAATAATCTTTATCATCAAATGAGTATTTTACTAATCTTAAATTTGACCACTCTTTGGATTGTGCCGGTCTTCTACCTATTGTATATTTTCTAATTCCAACTTTTTTTGCATATTTGATAA
>DAOVEQ010000176.1 GCA_030668905.1 Thermococci archaeon | reverse complement strand
ATCCAGTATCTGGAGTTAGAAAAAAGAAGTGTGGAGACTGAAAAATATAAACTCGAAAGGAGACTTACAGAACTGGAAAGAGAACTGGAAAGAGTAAGATCCCCTCCCCTGATCACAGCTACTGTTCTTGATGTTTTAAGTGACGACAGGGTAGTTGTTAAAAGCTCTTCAGGTCCTGATTTTGTCGTTTCTACCTCAGGTTTTATCAATAAGGAAGATATCTTTGCAGGGGTAAGGGTAGCCCTGAATCAGAGGACACTCGCTGTTATGGAGATTCTTCCATCATCTAAAGATCCTATAGTTAGCGGAATGGAGATAATAAAGGCTCCAAACGTGCCTTACAGTCTTGTAGGTGGCTTAGAAGCGCAGATGATAGAGATCAAAGAAACTGTAGAACTGCCATTGAAAAATCCAGAGGTATTTGAGAAAGTTGGAATAGAGCCACCTAACGGAGTTTTATTTTATGGTCCTCCGGGATGTGGAAAAACGCTTCTCGCGAAAGCGGTAGCCACAGAAACAAAGGCGACGTTTGTCAAGGTAGTTGCTTCAGAATTTGTAAAAAAATACATAGGAGAGGGTGCCAAGCTTGTCAGAGAAGTTTTTAAAATGGGAAGAGACAAGGCACCGAGTATTATATTCATAGATGAAATTGATGCAATAGGTGCAAAAAGGACGGATTCTTCCATATCCGGAGATCGAGAAGTCCAGAGAACATTGATGCAGTTATTATCAGAGTTAGATGGTTTTGATGCAAGAGAGAATGTGAAGGTGATTGCCGCCACAAACAGAATAGACATATTGGATGAAGCTCTTTTGAGGCCGGGAAGATTTGACAGGAAAATTGAGATACCCCCACCTACATATGAAGGAAGAGTTGATATTCTAAAAATTCATGCTGCAAAAATGAATATAAAAGATGTAAATATTGAAGAAATTGCCAGAAATACCGAAGGAGCATCTGGAGCTGCTCTCAAAACTATATGTATGGAAGCAGGAATGTTTGCCATCAGAGAAGAAAAAGATTCCGTGAGTCAGAAAGAGTTTGAAAAGGCATTCAATAAGATCTTCGAGAAAACTGAAGAAAAAAGCAGTATGTACGGATAAAATGACTACAAATATTACAGAAACTGAAATGAAGAACAGTTTAAAACATTTAATGAAAAAAAGTAAGATCTATTTTATGAAATACCCTGACAGTGTGAGAGAATTCTATAGATCCCCATATGATTTTCTTGTACTCGCAGAGAAATGTAATTATGCAATAGAAGCAAAAAAAATAAAAACGAAGAGTTTTCCTTTTAAAAATATAACAGAACATCAGATAGAATCCTTACTGACATTTTCAAAACTTTTGAAAAGAAATAGATCCTTCGTTCTCATAAATTATAGAAATGGAAAGAAAAAAGCGAATGAAAAAATAAATAAGGCCTATCTGATAGATATAGTTGATTTTATTAATATAAAAGAATCTACAGAAAAAAAGAGTCTGCCAATGGAGTGGTGTGAAAATAATGCAGTTCTATTGAAAAGAATGAGGTTTGAAAAAGGGTATGGATGGGATCTCTCACTTCTATTAGAGCCCGACCTCATCCCTTAGGGTATCTGCCATATCTGTTCTTTCCCACGTGAAATCAGGATCATTCCTGCCAAAATGACCATATGAAGCTGTTTTTTTATAAATTGGTCTTAATAAGTCCAGATATTTTATAATTTTTGCAGGTCTCAGGTCAAAATTATTTTCCACAGTTTTCTCTATCTTTTCTACATCCACTTTATTTGTGTCGTAACAGTTTATATACAATGACACAGGCTTTGATACCCCAATAGCATAGGCCATCTGAAGCTCGCATTTATCGGCAAGACCTCCTGCTACTATATTTTTTGCTATATATCTCGCCATATATGAAGCAGATCTATCCACTTTTGAAGGATCTTTACCCGAAAAGCATCCGCCTCCGTGACTTCCTACTCCTCCATACGTGTCAACGATTATCTTTCTTCCCGTAAGACCAACATCTGCTGCAGGTCCACCTTTTACAAATCTTCCTGTCGTATTTATATGATACTTAGTTTCGTTATCCAATAACTCTGATGGGATAACTGCTTCAACGACATGTTCTTTAATGTCTTCTCTTACTTTGTCTATATCTATGTCGTCATGCTGGGCCGCGATAACAGCGGCTTCTACCCTCTTTGGCATCTTATCGTTATCATACTCTATAGTCACCTGAGACTTCCCATCAGGTCTTAAATAATCCAATATCTTCTTTTTTCTTACTTCTGCAAGCCTTTTTGTGAGCTTATGAGCAAAATCCAGAGACATAGGCATCAAGTTCTCTGTCTCGTTTATTGCATAACCAAATGTTAGACCCTGGTCTCCAGCTCCCTG
>DAOVEQ010000095.1 GCA_030668905.1 Thermococci archaeon | reverse complement strand
CAGATGAAAGGAGTAATATGGAAGATAGACCCTGAAGCTGAAATATTAGATATTAAAGTAAGAAATCATGACATTGTCTCCGGAGCGTTTATTATAGATAAAATTATAGATTATTTTCCAGGTTCCATTATCGTCGGAGTTATCGATCCTGGAGTTGGAGGTTCCCGGAAAAATATTGTGATCCAGACAGAAAAAAACTATCTTATCGGACCTGATAATGGCCTTTTTTCGTTAGTATGCGAGAGGCACATGCCGTTAAGGATCCTGAAAATAGAGGAGAAGGATATTTCCAACACGTTTCATGGTAGGGATATTTTTGCGCCTTTAGCTGGCAAAATATCATTGAAAAAAGATTTGAAAGGAAAAGAAACCGAAAAAATAAAAAATTTAGAGATAGAAGATCCTAGAATAGAAAAAAATTATGTAGAATGCACCATAATCTATATAGACAACTTTGGAAACGTGATAACAAATGTACGCAAAGAAGATGTTATGAAGCTCAATAAAATAATTTTTATGGATAGAGAAATAAAATTTCTGAAAACATATTCGGAAAGTGAAGATTTTTTAGTACTCATAGGAAGTCATGGATTTTTAGAGATAGCTGCAAACAAAAAGAACGCTGCAGAGTTTTTTAATCTAAAAACGGGAGACAGAATAAGATTTTACTATGATTAAACTCCCATCAAATAAGTTGGAGCAGCCCTCTTTATTTTAACTATTTTAAACTCTCCTATATCTCCATTCACCACGACAGGTTTGTAGTTAAATATCCTTCCTATCATGTTTTCTTTCCCCTTTTTTATAACTAAAACCTCATAACTTTTTCCCACGTACTCTTTATTTTTTTCATACGATATTTTCATTCTCAGATCATGCATTGTTCTCGATCTCTTTTTCTTTATCCATCCGTATACCTGTTTCATCTTTGCAGCCTCGGTATTTGGTCTTATGGAATATCTGGTAAGATTGATCTTGTCAGGTTTAACTCTTTTTATTAGTTCTACCGTATTCTGGAAATTTTCCTCGGATTCTCCTGGAAATCCAACAATAATATCCGTACAGAGATATAAACCTTTTATCTCTTTTCTGAATCTCTTTACGATATACTCAAGATCTTCGACTGTGTAGTTTCTTTTCATTTTTCTTAATACATCGTTATCCCCGGACTGTACAGGTAAATGGAGAAACTTATAAATTTTTTCAGATTTATAAGCTTCTATAAGATCATCCAGAATTTTTGAAGCATTATCTGGATTCATCATTCCTACCCTGACTCTGAATTTCCCTTCTATCTTTGTTATATTATCCAAGAGTTCCGGGAGCTTGTGATCTTTGTCAAATCCGTAGCATCCCGTGTCCTGAGAAGTTATAAAGATCTGTTTGTATCCATTATTTATCGCATTTCTTGCTTCATCAATTAGATTGTCAAAATCAAAACTCAATAAATTCCCCCTTGCAAGTTTTGTTCCGCAGTATGCACATTCCCCCAGGCACCCTTCAGATATGGGAATTACAGCTGTTATGCCTTTTCTTCTCTTTTTAAATGAGCTTTTATCCACATTTTCAGAAAATATCTCAGCTCTTTCTCCTTTTGCCACTTTCTCTACTACTTCTCTGACTCTATTTACGCTCTGGGGATCTAAGATGCCGCAGACTCTTTTATCTATACTGTCTGGATTTATTCTGGGAAGGCATCCAGCCACTATAACTCTCTTCGAGTCACAGAGTTCTCTTATTCTCCTTAAAACTTTTGTTTCCGTCTGAATTTTTACTCCGCACGAGTTTATGATAACAATGTCAGCTTTTTCTATATCCTCGGTGTAAAGATCTCCAAGATATCCTATCATTATCTCTGTGTCCCCTCTATTCATCGTACAGCCGTAAGTTTCTATGTAAACTCTATTCATAAGATGCTACAGCTTCTATCTCAATCTTGAAATTTTTGAACAGGTTTACTCCAACGCATGCTCTTGCAGGAGTTTTGAAATATCTCTCGTATACAGAGTTCATTCTTCCAAAATCTTCCATGTCTTTCAAAAATATAGTTACCTTTACGACATTTTTAAGGTCCAAACTCTCTTCCTTAAGGATAGATCTTATATTTTCCAACGCCTGCTCTGTCTGTTCTTCTATAGTTTCTTTCACGTTTCCGTTTCTATCCATGCCCAGCTGTCCCGAGATGAATAAAAATCCGTTTGCTTTTACTGCTTGGGAGTACGGTCCCACAGGTCTGGGCGCATTCTCACTTAAAATTATTTTCATAGTATCTCCTATAATAGAAAGTTTTTAAAGATAATTATTTATTCTCCTCTGCTTTTTTATGATCATGAAGATCGTAATTGGAATGACAGGAGCTTCAGGTATCATATACGGAGTGAAACTCGTAGAGTTTTTATCAAAAAAAGTGGAGACTATCCTCATAGTCTCAAAAACAGCAGAAAATATGTTGAATACAGAGACAAATTATAATTTAGACTATTTAAGAAATTTAGCTGATGAATTTTATTGTAATAACGAAATGGAAAGCAAAGTAGCTTCAGGAAGTAATTTTTTTGATGCATTCGTTATTTCTCCATGCAGCATATCAACAATGTCAAAAATAGCCTCAGGAATCAGTGATAACTTAATTACGAGAGTAGGGAGCGTATCTTTAAAAGAAAATAGAAAAATGATACTCGCTATAAGAGAGACTCCATTAAGTAGTATCGCTCTGGAAAATATGTTAAAATTATCTAGGGAAAATGTATTGATCCTTCCTGCAGCTCCACCTTTTTACATAAAACCAAGAAGAATAGAGGATATGGTCGATTTTATAGTTGGAAAGATTCTTGACCATCTGGAAATAGAAAATAAGATTTATAACAGATATTAATCAAACTCTAGTGGGTATGCATGTTTTTCCAGTAATTTTGCAGCTTCTTTTGCTTTGTATTTACGATAGTATCTCAATTCATAATTTAATCCCACTATGCATGAACTTCTAACGAGTTTTTTGATATATCCCATTAACTGATGAGTGTCTTTTGGAAGAGTTTTTTTGTATTTATACTCCTTTCCTGTTTTTACCTCTTCAAAATTACTTTTATATTTATTAAATAATTCTTTAGAAGCGTTTGGATTCCCTATATAGACTACGGGACTCTCCAATACTATTTTATTGGGATACATGAGCATTTTAACTCTGCTGTAATAAATTTCATTGAGAGAAAACTCGATCAATGAATATTCTCCACGAGATTCGTCTCTCAGTATCTTGGCGCCTAACTTATCTAGAATTTCTTTCATCTATTAATAATCTGTTCATCAAGCTTTAAATCTTTTATCTTTTCATCCAATTTTTTATAGAGAGATAGAAGATCCTTTCCATAATCTGTCAGAAGAGTTTGTCCTTTCTCTTTACCGCCTCTGTGACTTTCCACAACTCTGTTTTTTACTACTTTCTCAATTTTTTTTATCTTTCTCCATGCGTAAGAGTAACTCATCCCAAGATTTCCAGCAGCTTTACTCAACGATCCTGTTTTTTCAATTTCTTTTAAAAGTATGAAGCTCCCTTCTCCAAGAACGTACTCTCCTTTTTCATTCTCTATCCAAAAACGACAGTTAAATCTCAAATGCATAAAAATCTACATCGTTAATGCCATTACAGCTTTTTGTACGTGCAGTCTATTTTCGGCTTCATCGTACACGACACTGTGTTTCGATTCTATTACTTCTTTTGTTATCTCCTCGCCATAATGCGCGGGCAAACAGTGCATTACAATAACATCTGATTTTGCTTTCCTTACTAAATCCATATTAACTTGATACTTTCTGAATACATTCAATCTCTTCTCTTTTTCAGATTCCTGCCCCATGCTCGTCCAGACATCTGTATAGATAACATCCGCTTCTTTCACCGCTTTCTCAGGACTCTCTGTTATCGTCAATTCTAATCCATCTTCTTTTGCAAGTTTTTCTATCTCTTTACTCGGTTCATACCCATCCGGACAGGCAATACTCATTTTCACATCTAATTTTGCCGAAGTAAACATTAGAGAGTTGCATACATTGTTTCCATCGCCGATGTATGCAAGTTTTAACCCCTTCAATACTCTTTTTTTCTCGTAAACGGTAAAGAAATCTGTTAAACTCTGACATGGATGAAGTAAATCGGAAAGAGCATTTATTACAGGGACTTTAGACTCCTCAGCTAACTCCACGACTATATCATTGGAAAACGTTCTTATCGTTATCCCCTCAACCCATCGGGAGAGATTCCTTGCCACGTCATAGACAGGTTCTCTTTTACCCATCTGAATATCTGTTGGAGCCAAATAAATAGCGTGACCGCCTAATTGTGACATGCCCGTTTCAAACGTTACTCTAGTTCTTAGAGACGGTTTTTCAAAGATCATGGCTAAAGTTTTGTCTTTTAATATCTCACATATTTCCCCTGTCTTTTTTTTCATTTTTAGATACTCGGCAGTTTTAAAAATCTGATCTACTTCTTCTCTGCTCAGATCGTGAACACTCACCAGGTTTTTTCCTTTCATGTCTATCATAAGATTACATTGTTATGGTACTTAAAAAAAGTTTGGTTCTCTGTTGGAGGAAATCTTTAAATTCATCTAACTTTATCTATAATTATATGGTAAAAATATGGTAAAACAAAAAACAGATGAGAATAATTCAATAGCAAGTACAATTAAAAATATAGCTGTATCCTTCTTGGTGTTTATAGTGGTAACAATGCTTGTTACAGAAGTACTTCAAAGTAGAATTTTCTTTTCACTTTTTGTAGGAATTCCTGCAGGTCTCATTGTGGGATTTATAATATTT
>DAOVEQ010000153.1 GCA_030668905.1 Thermococci archaeon | reverse complement strand
CCAGAGTTCGCCACGTCGCAACCTCTTCGCGGACCAGACAGCATGATACCAGAAGTCGTTGACAACTTCTAGAAACTCGTGTCGTGTCGGTGGAGTGGGACGTGGTGTCCCAATGTTGGCAATGCGTTCACGCAGTTGATCTGTCATACTATCTTTATCTATAATCATGCGCATTCCACGTCCGAATGTATTACTCAGCTTGACAGCTAGCTCTGGTGGGATCTCAGTGTGGAGCATCCCCCGTACCATTTCGAGAGGAATGACAGCAAAATCAACATCTAATCCGTTTTTAAACAGCACACGGCGTTCCTCGAAATCACCGTCAGGCGTCGGTTCGATGAATGTGATCACGGGGTCACCAATATTATTTACCCAATCGCCAGTTGAGAGAAGGCGTTCTGGATCGGTAGTAATGACAATAACGTCCAGATCTGCCCATTCATCAGAATCAGTTCGCGCTCGGGATCCGATAACGATCGCTGCACGAATACTCTCTTCGCCTTCAGCCCACTTGACGAACTTTTCTATCAACTTTTCGTATTTCAATGTAGTTTGATCCATTCTTATCTCCTCGTAATGATTATATAGCACATGATTTCATTGTTTTTAAACTTTGCTCCCCAATGCAGAAAGGTATTTTAACATGCAAGAGAAAACGCATTTATGGACTGGACATTTTATTTGTTCTGGGGAATGATAGGAGTATTGATATACTTGGCTATTAAAATAGGAAAAGGCGGTGGAAACATAGGTGACAGTCAGAGAAAAGCAAGAGATCAATACGCAAAGTACTGGATCGATGAGAAAAAAGATAAATAAACTCAAAATTTAATGGGAGCATGATCGAAAAAATAGAGAATGTCACGAGGATAGAAGTATCAAAGTTTAGATTTTCAGTGAATATATATTTAATTGACGATATACTTATAGACACAGGATTTCCGAGAACTGCAGAAGAACTGCTCAATTATCTAAAAAATAAAAAAATAAACAAAATCGTCAATACGCATGGCCATATAGATCATATAGGAGGGAACAGTGTTATACAGAAATATTTTAGATGCAAAATTTATTTATATTCCATAGAAAGAAAATATACAACTCTTAAGAGGATTATTTTCGGGACTCCAGAAAAGTTTTCCTCTGAAAATCTTCCAGAAAAAATAAAAACAGAAAAACATTCTTTTGATGTGTTATATACTCCCGGACATTCAAAAGATCATATTACTTTATTCGAAAATAAAGAAAAGCTTGCATTTTCTGGAGATCTGGTTCTTCATGGAGAGGCAAGAGAGGTTTCAAACGAGGTAGAGATATACAAAGCTATCGATTCTTTAAAAAAACTTAAAAGTTTAAAGCCAGAGAAAATATTTCCAGGGCACGGAGATATTTTTCATGGATACGAAGTTTTAGATAAAAAAATAAACTATCTTGAAGATCTTGGAGAAAAAATTCTCAAACTTCACGAAGAGGGAAAAAACATAAAAGAAATTGTGAAAATAGTTTTTGGAGGCGAGAGATTTCCATATATATTTACAAAAAAATATTTTTCAGCAGAAAATCTGGTGAAATCATACCTCACAGATAAAGTTTTAAATTGTTAAACTTAACTTATAGAGGTGTTACAATGAGATTTATCGAGCATCCTGTACTGGAGTTTGAAAAGAAGAGAGGAAAAAAAATAAGCTTTACATACAACGGAAGGAAAATAGAATGCTATGATAATGAAACTATTGCTTCTGCTTTGCACGCTTCAGGAATAAGGATATTATCAAAGAGCAGTAATCTTTTAAGGCCTAGAGGTTTTTACTGCGCTATAGGGAAATGTGCTTCCTGTATAATGACTGTAAACGGCATACCGAACATCAAAACATGCATGGCTCTTGTCGAAGAGGGAATGAAAGTTGAGAGTCAGAAAGGATTGGCTTCTTTGGAGAATGTAAAGCCTAAAAAAGGAAAGAAACAAAGAATTGAGACTGAGATAGCAATTGTGGGAGGAGGACCTGCAGGACTTTCTGCTGCCCTGGAAGCTTCCAGATATAATAAAGTAGTTTTGATAGATGAGAATTATACGTTAGGAGGGCAGTTGATAAAACAGACACATAAATTCTTCGGCTCCAAGAAACAAAGAGCAAGTGTAAGAGGAATAAAGATAGCAGAAGATCTATGTGAAGAGGTTTCAGAAAATAAGAACATAAAAATTTTACTAAATTCAAGTGTTATAGGGTACTATAATGAAAAGGGACATAATCTTGCTATTGTTAAAGACAATGAAACTCTGATAAAATTAAAAACAGAAAAGATCATTGTAGCTACAGGAGCATCGGAAAATACTCTTGTCTTTGAAAATAACGATCTCCCCGGGATATATGGAGCTGGAGCTGTTCAAACGTTGATGAATGTTTACGGTGTAAAGCCAGGGGACAGAGTCTTGATGGTAGGAGCGGGAAACGTGGGACTAATAGTTAGCTACCAGCTTTTACAGTGTGGTATAGATGTGCTCTGTGTCGTGGAGGCTCTTCCAAAGATAGGTGGATACAACGTGCATGCTGCAAAACTAAGGAGATGCGGGGTTTCCATTCTTACGAGACATTCCATACTGAAGGCTTATGGAGACGATGTATTGAAAGGTGCTACAATAGTAAAATTAGATGAAAACTGGAAACCCATAAAGGGTACGGAGAAAGACATTGAAGTAGACGTAATATGTCTGGCTGTTGGATTGTCTCCGTCCATAGAACTACTAAGACAGATAGGATGCTCTACAAAATATATCCCGGAACTTGGAGGGAGTGTCATTATTCACAATAAATATTTAGAAACTGAGATAAAGGGGGCATATATAGCGGGAGACTGTTCGGGGATAGGTGAAGCTTCTACGGCAATGCTCGAGGGAAGAATAGCAGGATTATCCGCAGTTTTAAGCATTAAAGAAAATAAAAAAGTTGAAAATAGTAGAGAAGAACTGATTAACGATTTAGAGAACCTCAGAGAAGGACCCTTTGGAGAAAGGCCAAGAATAGGAAAGGAAAAACTGTTTAAGGTGGTAAAATGAGTTAT
>DAOVEQ010000031.1 GCA_030668905.1 Thermococci archaeon | reverse complement strand
CCGCAGGCAACGAAAGCAGAGGCTGTAGTTCTCGGGATAAAAAATATGGACGAGATCAAAAATGAGATCGCTATCAGAGCAAAAAAATCTAAAATTTCAAAGAAAACGAGAACTGAGGAAGAAATATTAACTGAAATCCTCAAAGTTTTAAAGGAAATATTAAAAAAATAAAAAATATTAAAGTTGAGTTAAAATGTCATTCAACAGTTCTATTGCTTTTAACAGTTCATTGTTCGCATAAACAGGATTACCTGTTTTGTTTGCGTTATCTATGTGCTCCTGTGCCTTGTCTAACAATGCCTGAATATCCTCAGGAATATTATCTGGAAGTTTCTCTTCTATCTCTGAAAGAAGTTCATTTACTTCATTTAATCGATACATCACGACAGGTTTGAAGGCTGCGATTTTTGCCGTAAGAGGATTACCAAAACCACCGAAAGGTGTGCCTAACAACTCTTTGAGGGATGGAGTAGTCGTATCATCTACCAATGCCCATACATAATTTTCCACAGTATTTACTCCTGTGTTAGAACATTCTTTCCATGAATTGCCATCATACCAGTACAACTTCAGTGAATTTTCGTCTAAGCCATTTAACATAGATTCATCATAGTATACTCTGATCTCTATTTGATTCGTACAACTTGTTTCGGGAACATAGACATCTACGTATTTCTCTATGGAGTTTTCAGCATTTACTCTACTTGGATCCGTGGTAAATTTCGCCAAGGTACCTGTAGTGATTCCGTTTACACTGATCTCTGCATCTTCTCTCAATTGTATAGAATCGTTTGTTACTGTCATTGTAATCTGAGAATCTACTGTCTCAAACATAGTGTCCCAATCATCGGGACCGTAGGGATATGTTGGATCTCTGAAGGCTTTGAGAATAATAAACATGTTATCCGGATCATATATTTCCATGTAGAAAGGCCCATTGGATATCAATGCATGGTTATAGAGGGCTATCCAGTTTATGCATGCCTGATAGCCAGTTTTCGCTTCGTTGACTGTTACACAATCTTCTATGATATTGGGAACATAATCTGTGTCTATAAAATGTTGAAGGACTGCTTTTAAGTCGGGCATCATATTCGGATCTAAGAGATCAATAAATTCTTCATAGTTATAATCGTTACCTGTTATTGGACCACCGTTCTCTATCAAATAATCCATAGCTTCATAGATGTGCCAAGGAAACTGTGGAAAAAAGTCAAAATAGCGGGCTATGATATTATCAGAACCTGGATGCTGGTAGTTTCCATAGATCTCTATTGTATCTTCATCTAAAAACACTATTCCTCCTATATCATTTAGTTTTTCGGACATCACATAACTCCACATCTCGTTATAATATTTATCCCCTTCGCCATCCTCAGACGCCCACTCAAAGCCCCACGCCATATAATACCTGACATCTACCATACTCATAGGATATCCATTATGCCAGTTAGAGAATTTGAAATCGTATGTAACCTTGGAAATTGCTTTATGTCCAGATCCAACTTCTTGCCATACATTGTTCACAGGATCATAAATTATAGCATTGGATGGAACATTCATATCTCCTATTATGTTATTTTCTTCAAAATGGAAGCTTTTTTCTACAGTATAGTCGGCTCTAAAAGGAAATAGTTCTCCATTGTTTGGATTTTTTTCAACTCCTCTGTCACATACAGGTCTTAAAAAATAAGTTCCCAAATTCCCCAAGAAATAATTTAGAAAACAGGGATTCTTTGGATAAGAAAACTGACGAATATTAAATGTAATCGTTTTTAATTCATTATCTAAGGTTCGAGCCGTAATAAATGTCCATCTACCAACAATACCCTTATAAGGATTATAACAAATTCCCGTAACTTCATTATTTACGGGAGACTGTTCCCAGCTACTAGTTAAGAATACTCTTACAGCTTCTTGAATACCCAACTTATAACTCTGTCTACATAGATTCCAGTATTCCTGAGTTCCACTAACTATCCCATTTACTAATTTTTTTGTAAGTGTATCCAAATCATTATGTGTATAGTTCCACCAATTTTCTTCCTGCCGTCCCGGCATGTTTCCATACCATGGTGCGTACATCAGAGTTATTGCTACTTCTGGAAATAATGTCATTCCATGTCCCCATCCATCTGTGTACATGTTCCAGTTATCTGGAGGTCCCGTTTTGGGATCATTGAAATATACTATATCAACAAGAGCTAAAAATTCTCCTTCTTGCCTAATTACTTGAATTCCGCATTTCTCTATCTGATCTGCCACATAACGTCCTATCTCAAGTCTTTCGTCTTCAATTCTAATCATTGCATTGAATTCAAGGAGATTTCCATCAAAATACCACCAGTAGCCTGTCGGGGAGCCTGGATCAGGAACTTTCTCCAATCTTCCGCTGAGCTGAGTTGCCCAATACTCCATCCTATTATTTATTGTCTGAATAGCACTTTGTTCGTCTCCTGTTCGCGTTAATCCCAGCTCTTCGTATACTTGTTGTAATTCTCCATGGCATGGCTGATTGACATCAACTGCACCATACATCGGATATGCATATCCGCTATAGATATTATCTATTATGTACTGTCTATTTATTAAAAAATTGAATGCATATCTTATCTCCTTATCTCCAGTTACGTTAAACCAATCAGTTCCTTCAAAAGAAACGACTGGAGATCCATCATCCCCTGTGCATGGATTGAGTAAGATATCTGTAGAAAATTGACAATTAGCTACGGTATAGATATTAGACGTTATGGTCTCAGGCAAACTATCATACTTTGTTCCTTCAAGAGGATCGTTGCACATATCAAATTCACCACTTGCTACATCTACTATAGCATTGTCTAAGGAATCTCTAATCTCGATATAGACCTCATCTGCATAGGGTCCTTTAATACCTTCAGAATTAACAGTTACAATACTCAAAAATATCAAACCTAATATACACATTCCCAAGTACTCTCTTTTCATCTGATCTCCTCCTTTTGAATATTAATATTTTGTAGTGTATTCATAATAAAAATGTTTCGGTTTATATTGGAATATATGATATGAACAAATGACGAATTCTAAAATTTTCCTTAACAGAGAAAGGTTTAATAAGAATAATTTTGAGCAAGCTCATAGAAAAATCCTAATTTTAAAAAAATAAAAAAAGAAAAATTTACCATTCTATCCTTACAGTGTACGTAAGTGTAGCCTCATCATTTTTCGGAACTTTTATGTACCATACGATAGTATATGCATCTTCCTTTTCCCAGTCGTGTGAAGATTTTATCATTTTCCAGTCTCCCCAGACTCGCTCTATGACAACGATAGTGACATCTTCGTCCTTATGATTTCTTAAAGAGACCTCGTAACTTATCTCGATAACGTCATCTCCTATTCTATCGTACTCTGTTTGCTTTTTTTCTCCCACGAGATCGAAGGCATCTCCAAGATAGATCCTTATTTTCTCGTCCTTAGGTGTATGGTCGATCATGTCTTCTCCTATAAATTGTAACTGTCCTTCGGAATCTTTTTTATAGACTCTCATCTTACCTTTTGGAAGAGGCATGCCCATGTTGTTCTTTTCAGTATTTTCCAGGTTCAGCATCGTTTTTATCTTGTTCTCTCCGCCGTATCCATAATAGTAGTACCCGCCTGTATCAAAAACGTATTCTTTTTTTACAGAAACGTTATCTGCTTCAAAGAGAGTCACCTGTTTCTGCTGATTGTCCAAAACGTCTGTAGTTCTCTGGAGGGTATACATGTGATACTCGAAAAAAGCTTCTTCTACAAACTGTTCGGGTGCTGGCACGGCTTTCGTTTCTTCCACCATATAATCTCTTCCCACTTCGCTGACTCTGTGTACTTCTCCGGCAATGAGCTTTAATTTTGCATTCTTATAAGATGCACCGCTTGTATTATCTATAGTTACCCAGCTCGTCAGATCAACTTTTGAATCGTCGTTATTCACTACCGCAACGTAATCAGCCTCCCAGTTCAATCCTGATGTCATGTATGAAAGCTGTATATCGTGACTGCCTTTTTTATCCGTATCGAGAAGCCATTTCAATGTTGGTTTTGTAATCAAGCCTTCGGGAAGTTTCGGAAGTGAAACCTGTTCCGATTTTAAAATATGCACACCTTCATCGTTCTGGATTATTAATTCGTTACCTGAAAAGCTCAAAAGAGTTCCCTTTATCGTTTCTCCATTTTTATCGACTATTGTAATCTCTTTTCCTATGTATTTCTCATAAATTTTTTCCTTGCTGACAATATCATAGAGATAATTCTGCTCCAGAACATGAGTATTCGCGGTAAGATCCTTTATGCTTACAGATGTAGGATCTATAAGCTTTGCAACATCTTGTATCATAACAGTGTTCATTCCCTCTTTGAGATCTATCTCTCTTGTTTCTTTCACTACACCGAAGTTCTGGTTATATATCGTGACTTCCGTGCTTTTTTCTGCGTTTCCTGTAACGCAGGCAGATATCACGATTATCCCTATGATTCCAGCCGTCAAAAATATTCCATTTTTCATTCATTTCACCTGATTATTTTATGGTTTATATCGTATATAAATTTTTGCATATACTTCAATTATTCTTGAAGTTATCATAGGTAGTATAAAATTATGGGAAATAGAAGAACTCCCATGCAGTGAGATTTTTTTATTCCTAAAATATGGGGAAGAATGCCTATCGCGAGCGACGTAAAAAGAACGATCAGTCCAATAAAACCTGTAAACAGGAAAATCAAGATTATCAAGAGAAAGAAGATAAGGAAACAGAGTTTTCTGTATGGAAGTTTTTGAATTAGATAAATTCCCAATTTTCCAAAGTATAAGTTTAAAAATACTGCAATTCCAGAACTTATCAATATTACAGATAAGAATATAAGGAGAGTACCTCTGTCTATCTCTATAATTTTCTGGATGGCGATGATAGCACCTGATCTCGGTTTTTTGATTGTGTATAAAGCAAGTAAGGAAAAAATAGCGTTGCTCGTATTTACGCCTGAACATGCTATTATGAACGCTCTATTATCGTGCATTCTTTTCTTTAGCTTAATTATCTGGACAAGGACAGTTGCTTGCGCATTCCCAAGCCCTGGAAAAAATGCAACGAACATCCCTGCCAGTGATCCTTTTATTACACTCTTTAATATCTCCATTTTCGGAATAAGAAGCTTGAAGTCAAGAGGTTGGACAGGAAAACTGCTTCTATTCTTTAAACTGAAGAAAAGAACACTGAGTCCGAAGAGTCCTGTGAAAACAGGAAATAACTTTTGATCCTCCGGCAAAATGTGAGAATTAAGAATTATGTACCCAAGTATTCCCGAGAGAAAATAAACAAATAAAGAATATATTATCTTAATTCCTTTTTCTGTGAGAAACAGAGCTACGCTTATCAAGATCAAAAAGTATCCCATTCTCGGAGACAAAAAACTATAGATCTGGGGCATAACTATGTAAACGGGATAAAATATAAGAAAAGAAACTAACATCGACCCTAAACTTCCCACAGCTGTGAGTTTTATAGCTTCCAATCCTCTCCCCTCAAGAAGCATTCTGTGTGTAGGTAATACTGTAAGAGCTGTAGTTTCGTCAGGAATACCCAAAAGAGTAGAAGGAATGAAATCCAGAAATGTGTGCGTTATCATTAAAGCTACAATTACGATGCACGTTTCAAAAGAAGGGTTTACAATATAAAAGAAAGGGATCAGTGTATTGACATGGATACCCGGGATTAACCCTGTTACTGTGCCTAATCCCACACCTATGAACGTATAAAGGATAACTTCCCATGCCCCTATCATTATCTAAGATAGTTTCTTCAGTTTATAAATATTACTTTTCAATTTATTTTTTCATCTTAGTAAGAACAGTTCTCATTCTTTCATCTGCTTCTCTCATCTGTTCTTCTTTTACACAGAGTATAGGCCTGAACCTTATAGATCTTTTGCCACAAGGAAGTACGATCATTCTTTCCTCAAGACATCTCTTCCTGAACTCGTTTCTGGTATTAGTATCTGGCATGTCAAAAGAACATAACAGTCCCAATCCTCTTACATTGGAGATCATATCTGGAAAATCTTTTTGGGCATCATGAAGTATTTTCAGTAGCAGTTTTCCCTGTCTTCTGGCATTTTCTATAAGTTTTTCCTCTTCTATTACCTCAAGAATCCTTGTTGATCTTACCATATCAACTAGATTACCTCCCCACGTGGAGTTTATCCTGCTGGATTCTTCAAAACAGTTTTTCTCTACCTCTTCCACTCTTTTACTGGCTAAAATTCCGCACACCTGGAATTTTTTACCGAAACTGAGTATGTCAGGATTGACGTAATACTCATGCGCCCACATCTTTCCTGTAACTCCACATCCCGTCTGGATTTCGTCAAAGACTAACATTATCTCATTCTCGTCACATATCTTTCTCAGTTCCTGGAAAAATTCTTTCCTGAAGAAGTTGTCCCCTCCTTCGCACTGAATGGGTTCTATGATCAAGGCCGCTATATCGCCATTTTCTTTTTTTATTGCCTCATTTATCTGGGAAATACTTTCTTCTTCCGCTTTTTTAACATCTTCTATGTTTTTTTCTAATGGAAAAGTTATCTTCGGATTTAGCACCCTGGGCCAGTCAAATTTAGAGAAATACATGTATTTTCTTGGATCTGCTGTATTTGTAAGGGAAAGTGTATACCCTGTCCTACCATGAAATGCATCTTTGAAATGTATGATTTTATGACCTCTTTCCTCTTTTATCCCCTCTGCAAAGTTTTTTCTAACCTTCCAGTCGAAAGATACCTTCAATGCATTCTCAACAGCTAATGCTCCTCCAGAGATCAGAAAAAGATGCGGCAAATAATCGGGCATGGCTACCCTTGAAAATGTATCCACAAACTCTGCCATATAAGTAGTGTATATATCTGAGTTAGCCACCTTTGTAATCGCAGGCTTAAAGATCTTTTCCTTGAACTCCTCATTATTAAGTCTTGGATGGTTCATGCCCAACGCTGATGATGCAAAAAATGTGTAGAAATCCAGGTATTTTTTTCCGTTTCTCGCATCCACTATATAACTTCCCTGGCTCTTATCCATGTCGATAACAATATCAAATCCATCTACAAGCATTCTTTTTTTCAGAATCCCTAAAACTTTCTCTGGTTTTACTGTCATTTTAACTCACCATTATTTTGATATTTAAATATATAATATCAAGCAAAATCGAAGTTTTACTTGATTTAATAAAGGTATAAATGTGAACAATATAAATTTTTTGGTGGTGAATAAAGAAAATAGTATGGGAAGATCAAAATTTGTTTAATGATAATTCGACAGCAGATTGGGCATGTATCTTGGTCGTATCAAAGAGGGGAACGGGACAATCTTCTTGTTTGATTAAAAGGGGTATTTCAGTGCATCCCAAAATAATTCCTTCAGCTCCTCCAGAAACTAGATTTTCAATGATCTTTTTAAATTTCTCCTTTGAAGATTCTTTAATTTCCCCAAGACATAATTCTTCATAAATGATATTATGAACTATCTCACGCTCGTCTTCTTCTGGTATTATAACATCCAATCCAAATTTACTCAAACGACCTTTATAGAAATCTTCTTCCATTGTGAACTTTGTACCCAGAAGACCAACTTTTTTCAATCCTTTTGACATGATCTTTTCAGCAGTTGCATCGGCAATATGCAACAACGGGATGTTAATGTTTGATTGAACTTCATCTGCCATTTTATGCATTGTATTCGTACATATGACAACAAAATCTGCCCCCCCTTTTTCAATCCTTTTTGCGGCATCGATCATTAAATCAGTAGCTTCTTTCCATTTTTCTTTATGCTGTAATTTTTCGATCTCTTCAAAATCAACACTGTACATTATACATTTAGCAGAATGGAGACCCCCCAACTTTTCTTTTACCGTTTCATTTATGATTCGATAGTACTCTGCTGAAGATTCCCAGCTCATACCGCCAATGAGTCCTATTGTTTTCATCGTATCAACTCCTTTTCTTATTTGTTCAATTAGTTTACATATGTCTTTCTATATCTCCCATCATTTTTTCCAAGATGGATAAAAATACTTCAATTTCATTCTGAGTGTTATAGAGATATAAAGAGACCCTTGTAACACCCATCTCAATATTTCTACTATTGAACCATGAATGTACACATAAATGGCCACTTCTAGTCATTATATTGGCTTCTTTATCAAGTAACGCTGAAACAATCTTAGGCTTTACAAGAAGGTTTCCATTTTTCTCTATTCTAAAACTTAGGATTCCAGATCTTTCTTTTGGATCTTTGGGGCCAATGATCTTTATTTCTGGATATTCTTCAATTCCTTTTGTCAAAATTTTATTCAGGGTAAAATCACGTTGCTCAATCTTTTTTGTCCCTATGTTTTGTAGATATTCAGCAGCAGCTCCAGCTCCTATTTGTCCAGCATAATTTTGTAAACCTGCCTCATATGAATACGGAATTTCACTCCATTCTACTCTGTTTAAAAATGAGTTTGTTACTGTATCTCCACCAACAATAAACTTATCAAGTTCTCTTAAACGTTCCATCTT
>DAOVEQ010000049.1 GCA_030668905.1 Thermococci archaeon | reverse complement strand
CGATGAAAAGGATCAGATAGCATATTCCCTCTGCGGAGATAATAGAGGATTCCTTATAGTAGGAGCAACTACGGCAAAGGATGAAGGAGATTTGCTTCTGATAAAAATAGAATAAAAAGGAGGTGAAAAATATGAAAAAATGGATCGGTACCTTTGTGATCGCTTGTTTGTTGTTAGTGTCTATTATCAGTATTACAGCAGATGAAAACGATGAATGTCCTTGTAATGGAAAAGGAAAAGTTATGCCTATGGCAATACATGCGATTAAGAGATGTTGTGATTGGGTACCCGCCGAAGACATGAGTCTTACCTATGGTACTTCCTACTGCCGAAAATACGATTGTATACGATATCCTGGTAGTGGAGGTTGGCATTGTGGCCACTGGTATGGAATGTATGCCCTTAGCTACAATATATGTCTTGGAAAAGGAATGAATCCCTACGGCTGTTGCTGGTATGATTTTAGTTGATATAACATCGAAAATCTATTTTTTTCTTTTTTAAGAGAAATTTAAATGCAATTCTGAACAATATCAACTATCTTCCTTCCAACATCTTCTCCATAAGGATTCTCCCATTTTTTATTTGTTTTTGACATTTTTACAGCAGATTTAAATATTTTTCCTGGATCGCTACCTGCAAGGATGTTTGCACCTATATTTATAGTTTCAGGTCTTTCTGTGTTTTCTCTCAGTGTGATGCACGGCACCTTTAAGACACAGGCCTCCTCCTGTACCCCTCCTGAGTCAGTGAGAATAAGTTTACAGCTTTTTAAGTAAGAAAGAAACTTAAAATAGTTTAAAGGATCTATAAGTTTTATAAATTTTTCATTTAGTTCTATTCCAAATTTTTTAAGATTTTTCTTTGTTCTTGGATGAATAGGATAGATTACAGGAGTATCGAAATATTCACTGATCATTTCTGTACCCCTGATTATATTTTTCAATTTCTCCGGATCGTCAGCATTTTCTTCTCTGTGAAGAGTGAGAAGAATAAAATCTTTTTCTATCTTTTTGATTTTTTTTAGCTTCAAGGAGTCTACTATTGTATTGCCGACTACGTACACCCCATTTGTTATACCCTCATTTAAAAGATTATTTTTGGATATCTCAGTGGGTGCAAAAAGGAGATCTGAAACATGATCCGTGAGGAGACGATTTATCTCTTCGGGCATCCATTTCCAGAAAGATCGCAGTCCTGCCTCTACGTGCCCGACTTTTATATGTAATTTTGAAGCAGCAAGTGCAGAGGCAAGTACGGTGTTTGTATCCCCCTCCACAAGAATAATTTCAGGTTTTTCGCTAATTAAGACAGTTTCAATTCTTTTTAATATCTCTCCCGTCTGTTGGGCGTGCGTTCCCGATCCTACTTCTAGATTATATCTCGGTTTTTCGAGCTCAAAATTTTCAAAAAATACTTTATTAAGATTATAGGAGTAATGCTGTCCAGTGTGAATAACAAAATAGTCTATATCTCTCTTTTTTAGCTCTTTTATGATAGGAGCCATTTTTACTATCTCAGGTCGTGTGCCAAGAACAACGGAGATCATTTGCCGACACCTATATACTCAAAACCCATTTTTTCAGCATCTTCCCTTTCAAAAAAGTTTCTACCGTCGATTATCAAGGGTCTTCTCATTTTTCTCCTTATTTCTTCCCAATCTATATTTTTAAAACAGTCATGATCTGTGGCTATAAGCAGAGCATCGCAGTTTTCAGGTTTCAGTTTCTCCATTTTCACATAAGGATCGTAGATACTGAACTCAATGTTTTCTTTTTTAAGTTCTTCAGTTATCTTTAATACTGGAGTTTCCCTCGTATCATCTGTATTTTTTTTGTATGCCATTCCAAAAATTAGAATTTTTTTGGCGTTAGTCTTTTTTATTATATCTGCAACGTGCAAAGGCATAGTGTCATTTATTTCCATTGCTGTTGAGATCGTTTTTAAAGGAAGTTTCTCGTGGATAAACCACGGATCAATCGGAATACAATGCCCTCCTACACCAGTTCCCGCTTTATGAATATTTACTCTGGGATGTTTGTTTGCAAGTTTTCTCGCTTCAAAAAAATTTATTTTTAAGCTTTCACACGCCAATGCGAGTTCATTGGCCAGGGCAATATTGATATTCCTGAATGTATTCTCCATTAATTTCACTATTTCTGCTGTTTTTAAGTCAGTAAGGTACATTTTTCCCCTTACAAAGTTTTTATAAAATTCAGCAGTTATTTTTCTGCTTTTTTCAGATCCACCAATAATCCTGTCATTGTTTATCATTTCTTCCATAATTCTCCCAGGAAGTACTCTCTCAGGACAGAATGCTGTAAAAAAATCCTCATCGTTTTTTAATCCAGATCTTTCGAGGATCGGAATTAAAACTTCTTTCGTTGTTTTCGGCGGAACTGTGGATTCTAGAATAACTAAATTATCATTTTTCAAAACGTTAGAAATTGATTCTCCAGCTTTTCTGACATATGACAGATCAGCCTTTTTGTTTGATAAGGGTGTTGGAACACATATTATGAATATATCGCTTTCTTTATACGATAAAAATGCTTTTATCCTGCCATTTTTAATATTTTTTTCCAAAAGTTCTTTCAATCCCGGCTCTTTTATATCGAGAACACAATCATTGATTTTTTTTACTACATCTTCTTTAAGATCTATTCCATATATGCCATACCCGGCTTCGGCAGCAAAAACAGCTGTAGGGATGCCTATATATCCCAATCCTATAACAGAGACTTCAGCTGTTTTTGAAAGTATCCTTTCCAGAAGATCCATAATCTCTATTGGGATGCTGCTTTTTAATTTTTCCGAAAAAACTGTTGCGTCTCTTAGAATATTCGGTAGATATACTCACTATAAAGAGGAAAAACGGATTAAAAAAATTCAAAATGATTTCTAAACTCACAATATGCCATATTCTCCAAAAACTTTCATTTCTCTTTCCATATATGCCATTTCATTCTCTGTGAGTGCTTTTGGATTAATAGGAAGAATGAGTTTGGCTTCTTCTGCCATAATGATATCATTTATCATGTTAAGGTATTTCATTACAAGATTGAAATCGTTTTGCAATTTCAAATACTCAACTCCATCTAAAAGCACAACACTCCCTTTATTTTCCTTGACAAAGTTTCTTATCGTGTGTACAAGTTTGGAAATATTGGAAGGGTCTATTGAGTTATCAGTACTTGTTTGGGAGAACCAGAGTATTGGAGTTCTTTTAAGTCCGTAATTCACCCTGACTTTGCTTGGGTGCTGTCTGCTAATACAGAGTCCCCTATTGCCATGAGTGACCTGGTCTACAAAGATATCAAATGCTACAAATGGCTTTTCTTCTTTTATGAGATATGAATATCCAGGCTCTAGAGAGTATTTTTGCCCCCTGTCAATTGCTATCTCCTCCTCAGATATAATCTTTTGAGTTTCCAGAACCTCACGAATTATGGAAGTAAGCATGTACATTTCAAAAGGTTTTTGAAGAAATCCAACAACTCCAAGAGTTTTAGCTTCAAACTTTGCCAAACTGTCAGCACTCGCAAAAAGAACTTTAACTTCGGGGTATATCTTCATAATTTCCTTTGTGACTTCAATGCCTTTCTTTGCAGGGATCCTTTGATCCATAATTATTAAATCTATCTTTTTTTCAGTATTTTTGAATTTTTCTATAGCTTCTTCTCCATCTACAGCAGATTCCACAACCTTATAATCTCCAGCTTCTTCTATTGCCATTTTGTATAACGAAATTAACTCAGGTTCATCTTCGACGATCATTATATTGTATGTCATTACTTCTTAATTTACGTTCTAGAATATAAATTTTTTCTATTTTGATAGGAAATTTTATATACGAAGAGCACGGAAAAGCTTTATGGGATGCTCAATTGCAATTGCATCTGGAAAAGGAGGCACAGGAAAAAGCATTATATCTTCAAATTTAAGTGTAGTTTTGGCCAAAGCTGGTAAAAATGTTTTGATCCTCGATGCAGATATAAAAATGGCAAATCTTTCCCTTTTACTGGATCTCGAGTATGCAGATACTACATTAAACGAAGTTCTTTCAGGAGAAGCGGATCTGGAAGATGCCATTTATGAAAAATATGGCGTAAAGATACTTCCTACCGGGATATCCTTATCAAAGACAAGAAAAGCCAAGTTAGATAAATTAGAAGAGGTTTTTAAAGAAATAACTCAGAATACAGATTATCTTATCATAGATACCCCCCCAGGGCTTGAAGTCGATGCAATATCGGCTTTGGCAGGTGCAGAGAATGCGTTGTTAGTGGTAAATCCAGAGATTTCCTGTATTGCAGATGTCTTTAAGATAAAAAAAGTTTCTGATCTTTTAAATACCAATGTACTCGGTCTTGTAGTTAATAGAGTGAGATATGATGTCAGTGAACTTTCTGCAAAAGAAATAGAAGCGATTTTGGAGAGTAAGGCTGTAGGCATTATCCCTGAAGATCAAGAGGTAAAGAGGTCTATAGCTTTTGGGGTACCTTTCTATATAAGAAATCCGCGCTCTATCGCCTCTAAAGCTATCTATAGACTAGGAATGAACATCCTTGGGAAAAAAGAAAGTATGATCGAGTCTAAAAATTCATATGAAAGACTTCTTAGAATTTTGAGGTGAATATATGCTGGATGAGATAATTATAGAGGAAGATCAGGTCTTCAACCTAACAAGATCAATCCTGAGATTCTTGGAGGGTAAAGATGTGGAGATCAGGTTCTATAAAAAAAGTACGGACATATGGGAAAAGGAGTTTCTTTCTAAATATCTAACTGAAACAGTTGAGTATTTTGGGAATATATTTAGAGCACAGGCCCAAGAAAAGTTTGATCAAAAAAATGTAATGTATTTCAAAAATTTAAAAGAATTGGAATTCAAAGAAAAGACAATAATGAAAAAACTTGCATCTGGAACGCCAGTATTTTTTAGCACAAAAGATTATTTTTTAGGATTCTATAAAAGCTGTGAAAAGTATGTATTCGGATGTGTGAACATATTCTTAGAGAATATTCTTTTTGAAAAGGGCGAGGAATACAATTTATGGATAGCTATCTGTTACGATTATATAAACAAGATAATCAAAGACAGTAATCTAAAATTTATGATTGTTGATTATCTTGTGGGAAGACAGAGTTCAAATATTTTTAAGTTGGAGTATGAAACATACCTCGAAGAAGGCTTGAACTTCCTGAAAGAAAGGCAGAAGAAATTAAAATCTGAGAAATTAATACAGGAAAACAAAGAAAAACAGCTTATTTATAAAGCTCTGATAAAAAATTCTATGCAAAGAGAAAAAATTGTCTCCTTTTCCGAAAAGGTCTTTTATCATACTTATATGTATTATAAAAAAGTTCTAAAAGCTTATATAAGTGGCATGTTTGAGATAGAAAATAGATATTATGAAGATACTTATGACAAGTTACTTTTTTATAAATTTGAGGAAAGAGAAAAACTGGTAGAGGGGATACTGGAGGGTATAGAAGATGAGGAGGAAAAACATTATAGAAGAATGCTCAAGTTGAAAATGCAGACAATGGACAAATACAGAGAAGAATTGCTGAAAAAATATAAAATTTCCCAGCCGTCAGAAGTAGATATCACGAGATTATTGAAGACATCAGGATTTTTAAAAAAGCGTTAAGCCCTCTCTCTTTTGACCAGAGTGGTTACATACCCAACTACTCTGTTTTCTATTTTATTATTTGGAAACTTGACTTTATCTTCTAAGAACTCTCTGTTTTTATAAAAATCTTTATTTAAGTCTTTAGAGTATTTTTTGACTATCTCTCTTGCCACTCTTTTAATGAAAGTAGGTCTTATTCTTCCCATTGCATCGCCTCGGATATTAGTGTTATACAACAGCGTTTATAAACCTTGCTCATATTTGGAACTCTTTCTTTGTTTCCAACTTTCTATTACCTGGGAGCCTAACCTGTACTTCAGCTTCTCCTTTTTCAAGTTTTGTTATAAGTTTTTCATACGGTATCTGGATCTTATCTTCCCAGTTATGAATTCTAAAGATCCCTTCATAAACGTTTATATCCTCGCTTTTTATAGTTATATCCACAGTTATCTCGATGTCGCTAAAAAGAACGGGATATTCGTCTTTGTCTTTCAGCACAATGCTTACTAAGAGTCCATCATAATCTGTATCCTCGTCCCAGTTCCCTTGAACTATATTCACCTCACAGGACTCCACATTCTGGAGCTTGGTTTCTTCCCCTATACATCCCAAAAACAGAAGCATGACGATAAGAATGAAACTATATTTTTTCATGATAGTTTTGTTACCTATAACTTTAAATAATTATCTTAAATATCACGGTTTAAAAATCAGAATACATGATCGAGTTCTAGTAAATTAGCGGGTGATAGTTCCAAAGGTATAAATTTGAAAGTATCCTATTTAAGTCCTGGTGATCACTTGGAAAAAGAAACGATTTCTGATAAATTGAGATGGGGGCTCATTGGGATACTTTTTGTGATTTTTATTTTTGTTATACTTGGAATTTTTGAAGTATTTGTAGGAGTTGGATTAGTCTTTTTTGTTGCTTTACCTTTCGGCGGAGTCTCTTTAATTTTAAATGGTAGAAGATTTATAAAATATCGAAAATGGTATTTCAATCCGAGTTCCTTCGATATGCTTTTTTATAAAAATGAAGAAACTTTAGCTTTAACACAGATCCTCGTTGGAATACTTTGTTTAATTTTTTTCGTAGTACTTATTGTTTGGGCAATATTTGGTGGATAATTCCGCGAATCAACAACATAAGTGAAAAATACAAATACACAGGCAAAGAAAAAGATATAACAGGCCTCTACTATTTCGGCGCCCGCTACTACGATCCGACGATAGGAAGATTTATTACTCGCGACCCAGTAAAAGGTAATCACATGAACCCACAATCTCTAAATCCATACGTGTACTGTTTGAATAATTCATTGATACAAACTCAAAAAAATCATTCAAACTCTCCGTAATCTTTCTTAAAAGGAGACATTTTCCTTAGTTCAGAAACGACCTCTGGAAGAACTTCAAGTAAATAATCCACATCTTTTTCAGTATTGTCCTTTCCCAGTGTAAGTCTTAAAGATCCGTGAGCATCCTCCGGTTTTAGACCTATTCCGATAAGAACATGACTTGGTTTCAACGATTTCGATGAACAGGCAGAACCTGTAGAGGCTGCTATACCCTTTGAGTCCAGTAACAGGACTAAGGACTCCCCTTCTATGAATCTGAAAGAGAAATTGGCATTTATAGGTAATCTTTTTTCAGGATGGCCG
>DAOVEQ010000011.1 GCA_030668905.1 Thermococci archaeon | reverse complement strand
GCCGGTAATTCATTGCGGCTCAGATGGTATCTTATGCATTCGCAGCATATTCCTTTTTTCGAACAGGGATACGTGCAGGGGCAATCCTTCACGTTTATTTCTCTATTTGTACATTTATTGCGTTCCATAATAATCACCGATACTATGTTATAAAGTTTTTTCTTTTTAAATAATAGTTTTTCTTTTGGAGAACGGTTTTCTTTTTTTCTAAAAATAATTGTTTTATTGTTTCTTTCCAGAACGGTTTTCTTTTCCAAAGAAACGGTTACGCCGAGGTTGGGATTTGAACCCAAGCTCCCCGAGGGGAACCGGCTCTCAAGGCCGGCGCATTAGTCCGCTCTGCCACCTCGGCATTATAAAATGTAAGAATAACTTTTATAAAAATCTTTTCATCATTCCTTCAAGAAAGAAAATAATTTTATATCTCTTCCCCAGATATCGGAGGCCTTTCATCTGTCAGCAGAGTAACATATCCCTGAAGTCTGAAATAATAACGCATGTATCCTGCAATGAATCCCCACAGGCTGTCATTTCTTTTCGCCATTATTAGAATATAAAACCACTGGACAACAGCTGCAATCTCAGCAAAAAATCCCCATATGTTGGCTATTATGCCTAAAACAAAGCCGTAAACTATCCTGATAAATAGTTCGAGTCTCGAAACACTCTCTTCATATACGGCAGAGAATTTTATAGGATATTCCACATCCGCACCCGTTATTGGCGGTCTTTCATCTGTCAGCATATAAATGTATCCATCCAGTTTGGAGACAAATCTGAGATATTCCAGATAGAACTTCCAGAGGCTTTCTTCTTTTTTTCCGCATATCAAAATGTAAAACCAATGTATAATTAAAGTAATAAATGCCAGCATCCCCCATATGCTGGCTATTATGCCTAAAACAAAGCCGTAAACTATCCTGATAAGCAACTCAATTCTTGAAGCTTTTTCTTCCATCGTTTTTATTTTCACTTTTATTGGATATTCTCCGTTTGGAACTCCTTTCTCAAGCTCGGCACCGCAATTTACGCAGAACTTTGCATCACTTTTATTTTCAACCCCACATTCCGGACATTTCATAAAGTCACTTCCTTCCGTGCAACATTTTTATTCGAATCTTTAAATACTTTATCTTGATATGTGCCTCATTCCTTCAATCTTTTTAAAACTCTCTCAAATACATCTTTTTCTCTGTTTTTCGACTTTTTATAGAGTTTCTCGACGATTAATTCTGGCGTGGATTTACCCATTTTATAAAATACGGGCTGTCTGTCCACGATGAGATCGAGATTATCGTCAAGACCTGAAGCTTCAATACCGTCACATCTAACATCTGCGATCTTTAAAATTTCTTCACCTAAATGCGTAACAAGAACTACAAAGCAGTCTTCATTTTCATTTAAAATATTTAAGAACTCTCCGATAATTTTGGCAGCTGACCCAGGCTCTGTTATAGCCTCTAACTCGTCTATGAGAATAAGTTTCTTTCTTTTTTCCATGGACAGCTTTATTAAATTCATCAATGTGAACTCAAGAGCACCTGCTCCTGAACTTTTCTGTTTTGCCAGATACTGTATCTCGTTAAAAATGGTCGTATGAGTTATATCAGCAGGTACGTAAACTCCTATCTGAGCCAAAATCTGTATCTGGAGCATAGTTTCTAGAAGAGTAGTTTTTCCTCCGGAATTGGCGCCTGTGAGAACGACGACTCTTTCATCCCCTACAAATGCATCCGGCGTTTCTCCTATCTTGTAAGAAATACCTACAGGATCTATTAAAAACATGTTTCTTCCATTCTGAAAACTCATCCCCTTTTCTACAAATATAGGTTTTTTAAGTTTATAATCTCCAATGAATCTTGCCAGCGCGATCTTAAAATCTATTTCAAAAATATCTGCTATAATTTTTTCTATATCCTTCCAGTGAATGCCTATCTCCGCAGCTTTTTTCATTTTTCTGTATTTTCTTCTGAAATTTTCTCTTTTCATTGATGTTTTTATCTCTTCGAGCTTATCGTAATCCACTTCTACGGGAAAACTTATCTCGGGAGGGAATATTTCCAGAATGCTTATACCCGTTTTTTTGTATATCTCGTCTGTATATTTTTTAAGGACTTCATTGTAAATCTCATTTATCTTTGAAGGCATGCTCCTCTTTATAACATCTATGGGAGACTCCGCTCCCTTTATCTCTTCCATTATATTAAGTAAACTCTTTCCACCGAGAGAAAGATCTTCTTTCTCTATTCTATCCTCTATATCTCTATTTATCTTTCTTTCTGTCTCCAAAACTATTTTATCCAGATCAACTTCCTCTTCTTTTTCATTAAATGTTTCTAATTTTTCTATAACTTCGTCTAAAACAGAATCGAATCCGAGAATGGAATAAATACTCTGTGCAGCTTTAATTCTATCTTTATTTATCAAAAATTTGTTTAAAACGATCTCGGGAATTGTATCTTCTATATTGAAGCTCCTTATGTGCGTTACGACATCAGTGTCCCCCATTATCTCCTCATAAAGATCTGAGTTATCGGAATAAACATAAATAACTCCAAAGTAATTCTCCGAAAAGTAACTCACTTCGTTTTGCGAAGAAACGAGCATCACATCACAGTATTTTCTATCTAACGAGTTGTATATATCCTCATCGTCCGTTATTATAACATACTCTCTATATTTTTTTTCTTCTGGATACTCGAGCTTCTTTATCTTTTTTAGATTCTTCAAAACTCCGTCCAAATCTCTTACCTTTGATAATAACTCCTCAGACTCTTCGCATAATTTCAATCTTTTTTCTATAAACACTCTGTTATTCGTTGGATAGAAAAGTAGAAATCTGTTTTTTGCCTCTTTTGTAACAGGATATTCCTGCAATATTTCGATTATTCTGGAGTATATCCTCTCGGAATCACCTAGGAGTATATCCTGAAATTTAAATCCTGTTTTTTCCTCATATACAGCTCTCAAAATTTTTAGAGCTGTTTTCCTCCCCAGTCCTTCGACTTCCATCAATTTTTCCAGCTCAAGATCATCTATAATTCTCTCTAACTCATCTCCAAGTTTTTTTCCGATCTTTTCTCCAAGTTTTTTTCCGCATATATCTTTTAGATCGATCATTTTCTCGCCTCATAGATATCATAAACCCTCTCTATCGTATCTATATCGTCGGGACCTTTGTCTTCTCTTATTCTTATAACTCTCGGAAATCTTAAGGCAAAACCGCTTTCGTATTTTGGCGAACGCTGTATCTCTTCGTAAGCTATTTCAACTACAAGCTCAGGTTTTAAAACAACTTCTTTTCCTTTCTGGGACATGATACTTTCTTTTAAAACGTCTGTAAAGTTCTGGAACATCTCATCTGTGATCCCTGTTCCTACTTTCCCTATAGGTACAAAATTACCTTCCTCATCTTTACACGCCAGTAAAAATGTAGCGAGCCAGTGCGCTCTTCTTCCTTCCCCCCATTCTGCGCCGATTATCACCAGGTCTAAAGTCTCTAAGACAGGTTTTAGTTTTATCATGTACCCTACTCTCGATCCTGGCTGGTAAGGTGCATTGAGATTCTTCATCATTATCCCCTCATTTCCTTTATCCAATGCCTCTTTATAAAATGCATTTCCTTCCTCTTCAGAATCTGCAATAATCTGTTTTGCAAGTACAAGTTTTTCATCTTCTTTCACTATGTCCTCAAGAATTTTTCTCCTTTTTTCAAAGGGGATATTTAAAAGAGTTTTGCCGTTCTTATATAATATATCGAAAAGATGTAAAACAACAGGAATTTTTTTAGCCATCTCCTCTATATTATATTTCCTCTTTATCCTCCTCGAGATCTGTTGAAATGGAAGATATTTTTCCCCTTTTATTCCTACAGTCTCTCCTTCTATAATACAGTCACCTTCAACATTTTTTTTCACAGCTTCCATTATGAAAGGGAACTGCTCTGTGACATTATCAAGCCTCCTCGTAAATATCTTCACCTTGTTTCCTACTTTGTGCACCTGCATTCTGAAACCATCATATTTATATTCCAGTGCACACGGTTTTCCCACAGTTGAAAAACCTTCCTCTAAATTTCTCACCTTCTGTGCAAGCATCACCTTTATAGGCGTGAAAGGCTCGATCCCCAATTTCTCCAAGTTTTTATCTTTTGCTGCTTTGGCCACAACACCCCAGTTATTGACAAGGAAATATGCATTATCTATACTTTTTGACGGTACCGAGTAGATCTTTGCAATAGAATCTCTTATTACACCTTCACCCACACCCGTTCTCATTTTTTCCAGTATTATCCTCGATAGATAGATAGCCTCTTTTTCATTGGCTGCTACAAAGAGTTTTGCTAAGTATGCAAGTTTCTTCTCCTGCGATCTTGTGCCCTCAAACTCGACTATCCTGTTTAAAGTATGGTATATCTCCTCAACAGATAGTTCTTCAGAAAAAAAGGATACCTGTTTTTTATTTGTTACAGCCTTGCCAGCAGCCTTGCCAACATCTCCTTCTTCCCTCACCCAATCATTTATTACACTCTCTTTTATTCCTGTAACATTCGCTACACTTTTTATAAGAAGCTGGCTTCCTATCCCTATCTTTTTGTCCATCCATTTTGGGAAAGTTTCGCCGAGTAAAAGCTGGATCACTATACTTATTAAATCATCTGGAGTTTCTTCGAGGAGTTTTGCAACTATATCTGTTTTCTCCAATCTCGCTGGAGTTTTTTCCAGCTTTTCATAAACATCTACTATTTGTTTGAACTTCATTTTATCACTAAAAAAGACTTAAAAGATACGGTAAGGCAACAAAAGTTCCTATCACACTTCCTACATTTGCAAATGCAACTACCAGAAGTATCCTTGTTATATTGTTTTTCCAGTAATCCCTCAATCTATCCAGTCTCGAGAGATCCTCAAAATCTTTCACTTTAGGCATTCTCATTTTTGCTTCTGTCAGACCAGCAAACCATCCTGCTGCCAATGCGGGATTTAAAGATGTTATAGGTGCAGCAGCAAACGCTGTTAAAACGGAAAAGGGATGTCCTAATGCAAGCACGACACCCAATGCAGATAACGTTCCATTGATAAGAGTCCATGCAATTAAAATATTCAAAGTGAAATTCAATCCCTTAGAATAGAAGCCATAGATAACTAAACTGACAAAAAGAATTGGAATGATATAAGCTATAATCTTAGCTTTACTTCTTTTTTGAGGGATTTTTTCTAACTCTGTTTTACGATGAGCAAATGTTTCCTTTATGAGATTCTCTTCTATTATATTCTTTACACCTTTTAAATGCCCCGCCCCTATGACGGCAACTATTTTTTTTCCCGCTCTGTATTTCTCAAGAATCTTCAATGCTATGTACTCATCTCTCTCGTCTATGAGAGCTTTTTTAACATTCGGTATCTCCTCGGATAATTCATTTAAAACTTCATTGAGCATATCTTTATTTTTCAAATTCTTTATAGTTTCTTCGTCTATCTCTTCAAAAAAACCAGAAAATATGTAAAAAATAAACTTGAATTTCTCTTTTATAGACATATAATCCAGGCTTCTCTTAAATGTTGTCTGTATATCCCTATCCACAAGAACTATCTCTTTATCAAGAGTTTCACCTAGTTCAATGGCTTTTAGCATCTCGGATCCAGGAGCAATCCCAAATTCATTTCCAAGCTTTTTTTGGTAATTTGATAAAATTATGTTAGTTAAAAGAAGATAACTCTTTCCTTCCTTAATTACTTTTGGTATACTCATATCTTCCCAGCTTTTTTTGTTTTTCAGAGCATTGAATCTCTGTTCACACAGTTCCACACCAACACAATCAGGATTTTCTTTTATAATCGTATTTTTAACTAAATTAACACTCTCTTCCGAGATATGAGATGTACCTACAAGTATGATCTTTTCATTGACTTTTTCTACAAACATAATATTATATCCCAACCTGAATTTATAAATTTAGGTTACACTCTAAGATATGTCTTTGTTTAGATGGAGATTGTAAAAAAATTCTATTTCTTCTTCTTCATTATCTTTACTGTGTATCCTATGACAGCGACAATAGCTGCTATGAAGATAATCATTGGGATGTATCCGAAGATTCCAGAAAACTTCTTTTTCCCTTCCAGCTCGATAATTTTCTGTGTGCAGAGATCAACTTTTTCCTGATTTATCTCTGAATAAAAACCCTTGGCAGTTTCATAGTCTTTTATTGCACCTTCAAAATCCCCTTCTTCTTCCTTTTCTTGAGCTTGTGATAAATATTTATCTCCATTTATGCCCTTATAAGCTTTTGAGATGAACTGATCACATATTTTCACTTTTTCTGTATCTCCTATCTCCTCATAAATAGATTTTGCCTGGGTGAACTTTGCTTTTGCTTCTGTATAATTTTTATTGTTAAAGAGACTTCCTCCCTGTTTGTATAAACTATCTGCCTCTGTCTTCTTTGCTTCTATATCTACTACTTCTTCCTCTTTTTCCTCTTCTTTTTCTTCTTCCTTCTCTTCAAAGGTTTGTTTTGTATACATAAAAATGTTCAAAAATCTCCAGCTTGAAGCAATTATTTCTTTTTTCCCGTCATTATTCGTGTCTCTAGTTCTTATCTTAAATATCTCATCACTGGAATACGTGGTGCTGTAATCTGCAACTTTTTTTTCGTTTTCTAAAACTATAATATGATTTCCTATCCCAAGAATGACTTCGTTTATATCGTCTCCATCCAGATCATCTATATACGCAGCACTAAGAATTTTGTAAGTGGGATATTCAAACTCCCATTCCTTTGTTCCTTCTTTATCATAAGCAAAAATCTTGGATTTGCCGAAAACCATTATCTCTCTATTTTTATCAGAATCGTAATCTCCCAAAAAGATATCCATAGCTTCTTCGTCCAATGTTTCTCTCCAGTATAAAAGCCCGTTATAATTGTAGAAAAAAAGTTCTTTTTCAGCAATTACTATCTCTTCAATGCCGTCTCCGTCAAAATCGTTCACCAAAAAAGTATTTGCTTCTGTACAGCAGTACCAGATAGTATTCAGATCCTTGTCCAGTAGATAGAATTTATCAGCTGCCACAATAAACTCTAAATCCCCATCGCCATCTATATCTTTGCATTCTAACTTTTTTATTTCTGGAATGCTCCTAGAAACTTTTAAATTTCCATTTCTGTAGAGAATATAAATTTTATTCTCAGTTGCAAAGATTACCTCTTTTCTTGAATCGCTGTCTATATCTCTTATTAAAGCAAATTTAGCATCGTCATCTAATGGATATTCAAATTTTAGATTTCCCAGATAGTCCACAAGGTAACCTCTATCTTTTCCGCCCACTGCAAAAGAGTTCACAAGATAAACTTTTGAAAAATCGAATGCGTATCCCTTGTACTTAAATTCTTTCAAGAGATTCCCCTCAAAATCTATTATATACAAAAACTCGCTTCCTACAGCTGCCTCTTCTTTACCATCTCCATCATAATCCAAAATCCTAAAGTCATATACCTTTTCTTTTGTTTGATACTTCCAATCCGAACTTGCTAGCGGCAGTACAAGAATCAAGATTAAAACAGCTAAAAATTTTTTCATTTTATCCCTCCTCCATATATTTATCCAGTCCTCCTTCTACTTTCTCATTACTCATATAATACCCCAGGAACTCCATCCATGCTTTTTCATAATACCTTTCTTCATCTTTTCTGAATTCATCATTATATATTCTCTTACTTCTCATATATAAATCTTTTACTTCCTTCTTTTTGAGTTCTTCGTTTAAAATAAGATATAAAAGGGCACGAGAATCGTTATTTTCTAAAACAGAGACAAATCCATCGAGGGCTTTTGTGTATCCTTTTTCACACTGCGTTTTTATTTCTTCATATATTTCCCTCATTTTTTTAATATCTTTATTCATTAATGCTCTAAAAAATCTATCCATTAAGTCACCAAACTTTCTGCAACTTCTATAGCTTTTTTCCCCAGCTTTTCATTTATACGCCCAACTTCTATAGCTTTTTCAAGTCTGTCTTTATCTATTATTCTTCTGTTGCCTTCTGTATCCTCAACTACATCTATTTCCAAATCAAAGTATCTAATTTTATCAGGGTATATTTCTACAGGAGTGCAGATATTATAATAAATCCCTTTTAACTCGTCGTCCTTTGAGTAGTATTTATGTGTAAAATACCACTTCCCTTCCTCTATCTCCGTTATCGCATAATCCCTGAACTCTTTTTTTATATTGAGTCCATCATAGTATCCCCTCCCAAGAAAATTTCTTCTTAGAATTAACTTGGGACACTCAAACTCTAAAACTTCAGCCTCGCCAAGAATAATAGGATACGCTTTTATATGTTCTATCTCAATATACCCTCGCATGCAGGACTGAAAGACATCCAGAAAGTTTTTCTCAACTAAATTTTTATCTATTCCTTCATTAATAATTTTTTCACCTAAATTTATAGCTGCTGAAAGCTTCATTGAGTTTTTGTGGAGATGATGATTCTTCATTGTAGGAAGTATCTCACTTCTTAAAGAATCTAACTTCTTTTTAGAATCCCATCCAAAATCTATCTTTAAAACTCTTTTTCCTTCTCTTATTAGGCTTGGTGCAGAAAAGAGTTCGGAACTATTTAGAATCTTTTCAGCTTCGTCATAAAGTTCTTTTATTTCTTCTATTAGTTCCTTTTCTTTCTCTATTGCACTGCTCCTGAATAGTATCCCAAAATCTTTAAGTTGCTTCTTTCCAAGTTCATAAAGTCTCTCTCTTTCTTCGGGATCTTTTATTTTTCTACTTATTTTTACAGCTCTGTTCGGAAGTAGAACTACATTTTTTCCTGGAAACGTAAGTTCAGATCTTAAAATTGGTCTTTTATTTATATCAAAAACCTGGAGTAAGGATTCATCCTTTATGAATTCATAGCATAATCCCATGCCATCCTTTATGTCTATAATACTCTTTCTGCCTTTCTTTTCAGATATCTTACCTTTATAGATCCCGTACAACTGGACTTTTTCCATTTTAAAGAAAATATCTAAAAATTCTTTTTCTAGAGTCTCTTTTAGATTTTTAAGATCATTTTCCTCTCCAATTGCCATCAATCCATTATTTTTATTTTGTCTAATATCTATGTCCGCAGGGTCTTTGGATGAGCTAACTCCAAGCCTCTCTCCTAGTACCTCAGACATTTGTGCAATCTTCCATTTTTTTCCCAGCAAAAGCTTTGTTAAAGCAGTGGCATATATTCCTCTAATTCTTACAGTAGGAGTAGACATCAATTCCACCTCTTTTTTTTCTTTTTAATATCCCATAATTATAAAGTCTATCCAAAATTTCCGAATTTTTACTTAAAAATCGCGGTTCTATCCAAGCTATACCCTGCTCATGAAGAAGTAAAATTTCTTCCAGAATAGAAAGCTCGTCATTATCCAAAAACTTTTCTTTCTCTTTTAAAATCAGATCTGCAATTGTGCTCTTTAATGACGAGACTTGCGTTTTCAATATTTCAATCTCAGATTCTATAAGATTCATTCTTTCTTTCAAGAATTTAGAATCGCTTTCTGTAATTATGGGTTCTAAAACTATTTTTAAAATCTCTTTTTCTATCTCATTACACATTTGATCGAAATAGAACTCTGATTCATTCAAAATTTTCAAATTTAAATGATCCTCGATAGAAAGTTTAAGCTTGTATATGCTTTCAATTGTCGAATCGCCAAAATCTTTTATATTTTTATTGCCAAAAATAACAGATGTAAGACTTGAGATTTTTCCTACCCCAAAACTAAAGTCATTCAGCAAATTCACAATTTTTAATACTTCTTTTCTATTTTTAGGATCAAGATGAAGACTAAGCTTTCTTATCTCCAAAAACACATTTCTAATTGAAGCGAGTTCTGTCTCGATCTTTTTCATTGCTTCTTCTTTCATCTATCCTATCTCGTAACTTGCATTTATATTTTTAATGTTCTAATAACGAAAGAGTTTTAAAGATCGAAAAATATGTAGGATCGCCTATGGTAATATATTAAATATAAAAAAAATAGGAGGCAAAATGATGCTGGAAATAAGATTTCATGGAAGAGGCGGCCAGGGTGGAGTAACAGCCGCGAATATTTTGGCAGAGGCCTGTTTCAGAGAGGGAAAAGATGTTCAAGCATTTCCTATGTTCGGAGTAGAGAGAAGAGGGGCTCCCGTAACAGCATTCCTCAGAGTCGATGAAAAACCTATAAGGATAAAATCACAGATTTACAATCCAGATATAGTTGTAGTTCTGGATACTACACTTTTAGAAGCTGTAGATGTCACCTCGGGCCTGAAAGAAAATGGAATGGTAATAATAAACACGGACAGAAACGTGGAAGCACTTAAAATAAAAGCTAAAAAGATAGCTTTGGTAGATGCTACAAAGATAGCTATAGATCATGGACTCGGCAGCAAGGCTGCACCTATTGTCAATACGGCTATTCTCGGTAGTTTCGCGAAAGCCACGGATGCAATTAAAATAGATTCAGTTCTAAATGCGATAAAAGATAAATCACCGGCAAAATCAGAAGAAAATGTCAAAGCCGCTGAAGATGCCTATAAAAGTACGAAGGTGTTTGGATGAAAGATAAAATAATTCTTAGAAATGCTTCAGACATACCTCCAATGGCAATGTCCATGGGGACCACGCTTGTCAGCAAAACTGGATCATGGAGATCCATGAAACCTGTTTTTCGCAAGGAAAAATGTATAAAATGTGGGACATGCTGGAAGTTCTGTCCCAATGGTTCTATAAAAAATGGGGAGTATCCTGAATGGGATTATGAGTACTGCAAAGGTTGTGGGATATGCGCTGAAGAGTGTCCTGTTAAAGCTATTGAGATGGTGAAGGAAAGGTGATGATATTATGGTGAAAAAAGTTATCTATGGAAATCATGCTGTTTCTTACGGAGCGAGAGACGCAAGAGCAGAGGTCATTGCAGCGTATCCCATAACTCCGCAGACACAAGTAGTAGAACTCTTGAGCGAGTTCTGTGCTTCTGGAGAGCTAAAAGCAAAATTCATTAAAGTAGAGTCCGAACATTCGGCTATGGCCGCATGCGTCGGAGCTTCCGCTGTAGGAGCGCGAGCTTTTACAGCTACATCTTCGCAGGGTTTGGCTTTAATGCACGAGATGCTTCACTGGGCTTCAAATGCAAGGCACCCTATTGTAATGGCAAATATTAATAGAGCAATGGGGCCGCCGTGGAACATCTGGACAGATCAAAACGATTCCATAGCGCAGAGAGATACGGGATGGCTCCAGTTCTACTGTTCTACTAATCAAGAGGTTTATGATACTACACTCATGACTTTCAAAATATGTGAAAATGATAAAGTTTTACTTCCGGGAATGTTGGTCTTGGGTGCCTTTGTGCTTTCGCATACTTCAGAAGTTGTCGATATGCCGCCTCAGGAAGAGATAGACGAGTTTTTACCCCCATACAAAGCTAAATACAAGTTAGATTTAGATGATCCGAGAGCTTTTGGTAGCTTGATGTTTCCTGACTGGTACTATGAACTGAAGTATAAACAACACACTTCAATGGAAGAAGCTTTGAAAGTTATAGAGAAGGTAGGCAAAGAGTTTGGAGATCATTTTGGGAGATACTATAGTCTTGTTGAGGAGTACAGGATAGAAGAGGCTGAGATCCTTTTGATAGTTTCAGGAACTATTGCTCAAACATCTAAGGAAGCTGTAGATATATTAAGAAAGGAAGGAATGAAGATCGGTCTGGTAAGAATGAGAACATTCAGACCATTTCCAAAAGAAAAAATTAGGAAGATTACATCAAAGGTAAATACGCTAATAGTTATTGACAGAGACATTTCCTTTGGAAGCGAAGGAGTTTTTTTCACAGAGACAAAAGCTTGCTTATATAACGAAAAAGATAGGCCTGAGATATACGGTATTATAATAGGTTTAGGGGGGAGAGATGTAACTGTCGAGGACATAATGAAGATAGCAAAAAAAGGTAAAGAAGGCAAGTTTAAAATAAATGAAATTAACTGGTGGGGTGTTAAACTATGAAGCTCACAATACCTGAAGAAGAATTGATGTAT
>DAOVEQ010000047.1 GCA_030668905.1 Thermococci archaeon | reverse complement strand
AAAAATAAGGATAAACGAACGATATGATGCACATTACAAGTAAAAAAGCAACAAAATAATCCACAAAATTTCTCATTCTTTCACTCCTTGTGCCATTTCTTCACTGCCTCCTCCCTTTCCGAAGTTTTTTATATATTCATTCGCTTTATACCCTTTTTCTACTGCATTTTTACCGCATACACAGACAAGATTTCTTCCATTGTGGAGAACAATTACAGTATCCTCTTCTTTGAGAGATAAAGCAGTTTTTCTTAAAAGTTCTATGTCTCCCTCTATCTCTTTTTCCAGAAATCTCAGTCCTTCTTTTTTTATAAATTCATTTTTGAGTTGATAAACTTTTAACCTGGAAATTTCCTCTTTTAATCTTTCTATCTCCTTACCTCTCTCTTTCCATTCTTCAAAAAATCTTTCGGCTGTTCTTTTTATATCCTCTCGCTTTACTTTGAATACATTTCCTACGTCACCTATTATATTTTCAGTTTTCTGTATATACTCGAGAGCTTTTAAGCCTGCTGCAAACTCCAATCTCACAACGTCGTCCTGTATTTTCTCAGATTTTAATATCTTTATAAATCCTACCTCGCCTGTATGATCGCAGTGAGTACCTCCGCATGCTTCCACATCAAAATCTATTATGTTTACGACTCTTATTTCCTTTCCAGGAACTGCACCCCCTTGGTACAATCTGAAGCCATATTTTTTTTCGGCTTCGCTCCTTTTCATAAATCCTTTTTCTATTTTTCGATCTTCGAGAACAATCTTATTTGCAAGCTTCTCTATTTTATTGAGAGTTTCTCTGTTCAATCCTTCGTAATGTGTAATATCCAATCTTGCTCTGTCCTCTTTTTTCTCAGCTCCAGCCTGCCATATGTGATTTCCAAGGATTCTTCTTGCAGCTCCGTTAATAATATGCGCGGCTGTATGGTGTCGCGTCAGATTTAATCTTCTTTCCCAGTTTATCTCACCGTTTATTTCTTGTCCAATGTTGTATTTTCCTTCAATTTTATGTAGCACTATCCCTCCTATTTTCTTTACACTAGTAACTTTTTTTCCGTCTATGAATCCGAGATCGTTCGATTGCCCCCCTGATTCCGGATAAAAGCATGTTTTATCTAGAATAAGCCAATCATCTTTTATCCCTATGATTTTGGCTTTAAATTTTTTCATTTTCCAGTCTTTATAAAAAAGTAACTCCGTTTTTGGATAATCGAGTGTTTCTTCTTTCTCTTTTTTTTCAGATCTTTTTTCGTGTCTTAAGGCTAACTCAGCGTAGAAATTTGATGGAATTTCCATCTCTATTCCCTTTTCTAAAGCCCTGTCTCTTAAACTCTCAGGTGATATTCCATGGGAGTCATAAAGCTCAATTATTTTTCCAAAACTTATTTTTTTCTCTTTTTTAAGGATATTTTCAATTATTTTTCCAGATTTTTCTCTCATATTTTTGTATTTTTTCTTTTCTACTTCCAATATCTCCAATACATCTTCCAAATTTGTTATTAGTTCTGGAAACTCTTTTTTTAGAAAATAAGCATGTTTCTCGATCACTTTTGATATATCTATATTCCAACCATTTTTTTCTATAAAATCTGAGACCCTTCTGAAAATAACTCTTAGATTATATCCCCCGCCGACATTTGAAGGAAGTGCACCGTCAGATAAAGCAAATAAAAGAGTTCTTGTATGGTCAGCAAGACTATATATCTCTGATAACGCTAAGATAGTATCTTCAAGCTCCTTGGGATCTAAATCTATGATATTTCCTATTTTTATCCATATCTTCTCAACATTTTCCACTTCATCCAGATTTAAGAGCCCTGCATAAGGTAAGAATCTCAAGATTCTTTTATCAGCTCTGTATCCTGTTCTTTTATAAAGATAATCGCAAACATCCGGAAAAACAGCTTCATAAGAAGTGTTATCAGGATTACAGTACCATGTAAATCTTTCCTGACCTGCTCCCATATCCAATACCTTTGTCTTCAATGGATTGAAACCTGACGGAGTAACTTCGTAAAACATATAAACCTGATTTCCGAGCTCAAGGCCTTTTGAAAAATACTCCATGCAGCATCCTCCATTTCCCCCTCCAGCCCATCCATCTTCGTGGAAATATAATTCTTCTTTCGGTATCTTCAGAGATTTTGTAAGCCATATATAGATGTCTTCAAGATACTTTTCCTGGTCGTAATTTTCTGGAGGTTCAAAGGCATGCTGACCTATCATCACAAACCCCGTGTAATGTGATCCTGTTATCCCTACATTGTCTATATCATTAAATCGCAAGGAAAATTGGGGAACTACTAATGGATTTGCAGGAGGTTCTACTTCTCCCGAGACAACATGAGGCTGGAAATCGTATATAGATGCGTTGACAAAATCCACATCATCCCTCCATCTTGCAACAACAGGGTATCTCGGGATAGATTTATATCCTAATTTTTCAAAAAGACTGGAAAATTCCTCCCATACTTCTATATAATCCAATTTTACGTAAGGTTTTTCTCCTATAAAATTATATTTTCCCTGACAGGAAGGATCTCCACAGATCTCTTTTTTTCCAAGGCTCCAGAAATACTTCCCGCATTTTTTACATATGTTTCTCTGGAATTCGTGACTTCTTAAAGTTTCCACAGCGAAAAAATTCTCATAATCTTCAGATGCCTTTTTTCTGAATATTTCCTTAAGCTCTTTCGTATCCATATATACCAACTTTTCTATACCTTTAAATTTTTATTCATTATTAACACTAATTATTTATACAATAAAAGAAAATCTCGTAGCATGTTCAAGAAAATACTGGAGGATTCAAAAAGAGAAGTTTCAGGAAAGAATGCAAAAGAGTACGTTTCTGAGATTATGAGATTTCACAGGATCCAGGTTACGGAAGGGTACAATAAAGCTGCTTCTCTCTGTAAAAAGATTTTTGAAGAAAATGGAGTAGAGACAGAAATACTTGAATACGATTCTGACGGAAAGAAGATGTATTTAGGTTTTTTATCTCCAGAAGGTTGGAGTATAAAAAAAGGAGTTTTGAAGATAGACGGTAAAGAGTATGCGAACTTTGAGAAAGAAAATATATCTATAATACAGAGGAGTATCTCCTTTAAAGGAGAAGTCGATTTAATTTACGCCGAGAAAGAGGAGGATTTCAAAAAAGGATGCTTAGTTTTTACTCACGATTTCAAAAAAGGTAAGGATTTTGCTAGAAATTACGGATGTTTGGGGATAGTAACAGACGAAAATAGAAGCAAATTCGATGCTCCCGATTCTCTTCAATATCTATCATTCTGGGGGGAACGATTATTTGGATTTGTGATATCTCCAAGAGAAGGAGAAAAACTTGAGAAAGAGCTTAAAAAAGGAAAAAAGAAAGCATATGTAGAGATAGAATCTTCACTCTTTCCTTCAAAAATAAAAATAGTCTCAGCAAAGATAGAAGGAGAAAAAGATGAGGAAATAATTCTGATATCACATTTATGTCACCCAAAGCCAGGAGGGAATGATAACGCTTCAGGTGTTGGCTTGGTTCTCGAGATAGCAAGAGTCTTAAAGAAATTCAAGAAGCCGAAAAGGAGTATACGAATTTTGCTCGTCCCCGAGATACACGGTACTGCCGCATTTATATCAGAGAACAGGAATTTTCTCTGCGGATTAAATCTCGATATGGTAGGAGAGAATCAGTTTTTATGTAATTCTCCACTCTTGATAGAGAAAACCCCTGACGCAACTCCATTTTTCGGAAACTATCTTTTACAAGCGATACTTGAAGAGGTAAAAAAAGAAGTTTCAAACTTTCAGAATACTTTTAAATATCCGTTATTCATGTATTCTGTAACGCCTTTTTCTGGAGGAAGCGATCACTGGATACTATCTGATCCAACAATAGGAATCCCGACTCCGATGTTAATTCACTGGCCTGACAAATTCTATCATACATCTTTTGACACGATAGATAAAGTAGATGAAAAGGAACTGAAAAGAGTTGGAGTAATTGCTGCCACATATCTCTATTTTATTGCAAATATGGGCAAAAAAGAAGCAGAATGGATGGCAGGAATAGTAACTCAAAGAGCGAAGCAGAGAATTCTGGAATATTCGGATATAGATTATACAGTAGATGTGGAAAAAAAGAACTTAGACTCTATAAAAAGGGTAGAAAATATAGATGTTGAAAGTTTAAAGAAAGAAATAGAAGATCTAGCAAATTTTGAAAGGAAAAAGATCAAAATAAAAGAGAAAAAAATTAAAAAAGGCATAGTTCCAAAAAGGAAGTTTATGGGCCCCATAGATCTTAGTAAAACACTACTTGAAATGCCTCTCAACGAAAAAAAGAAATTCAATGAAACAATGGAAAAATATAAAGATTTTAAAGGAACATTGGATTTAGCTGTATTCTGGGCAGACGGGAAAAGAGATATATATGAGATCTCGAAAAATGTAAAAAACGAGATAGGAAAGGTCAATACAGATTTTTTAATTTGGTACTTCGAGTTTCTTGAAAAACATAATTTGATAGATATAAAGAGATGAGGGATTAACGAGTTCACATTTTTATTCTTAATATATCGAAACTCTTTTCACTCCCTCGACGTTCAAAAAGTGATCAAGGAGTTCCCCGGGAACCTTTTTTTCCGTTATTATCGTAAGCTTTGGCTCTGGAAAGAGCGTCGGATCGTCTGCAACTATCTGTCGTATACTTATGTTTTCTTGTGAGATCATCGCAGAGACCTTTGCAACGATCCCAATGGTGGATGCTTCTGCATATATCTCGACAACACCAAAATGCATCCTCTTTGCAACTTCATTATAGAACGCAACGGAACTGAGGTTTTTGAATACCGAAGAAAGTTCCTCATTTTTAAGTATCATCCTGACGGTTTCTTTCACTACTCTCCTATCAATATCAAGTGCTCTTGCAATGCTCGTATACGAAATTTCAACTTCATTGCAATATACCTTCTCGTTATCCTTGATGCTCAGTCCGTACATAAGGAAGAGAGCCGCTACTTTTTTTCTTATGGGATGATTTCCAAAATAACGCTCGACTTTATTCCACATATTACTAATGTGATCGCCAAACTTTTTAACAATTTTGGAGGCATATGTACATTATTGTACTCGAAAGATTTATAAAGTACTTTGAAGTACCTCTATGACATGCAAACGAAAATATTTTTAGATGAAAACGAGATGCCAAAAAAATGGTACAACATACAGGCAGATTTGCTAACACCCCTTGACCCACCACTTAACCCGAGTACAGGAGAACCTATACGACCAGAAGATCTATCTGCCATATTTCCTATGGAATTAATAAAGCAGGAAGTAACCCAGAAAAAATGGGTACCAATACCAGAGGAAGTATTAGATGTCTATAAACTATGGAGACCTACTCCACTTTATAGAGCGTATCGTTTAGAGAAAGCATTAAAAACACCCGCTAAAATTTACTACAACTGGGAAGGTGTCTCTCCACCAGGAAGCCATAAACCAAACACAGCAGTAGCGCAGGCATATTATAATATGAAAGAAGGTATTGAACGAATATCAACGGAAACAGGTGCTGGACAGTGGGGCTCTGCATTAGCCTTTGCCACATCTATCTTCGGATTAAAATGCACAGTTTATATGGTGAGAGCAAGTTATGAGCAAAAACCGTACAGGAGAATAATGATGGAAACATGGGGCGCTGAATGTTTCCCTAGTCCAACAGACAGGACAGAGGCCGGAAAAATGATCAGGAAAAAGTTCCCGAATACAACAGGGAGCCTAGGAATTGCCATATCTGAAGCAGTGGAAGATGCGGCAAAATATGAGAATACAAACTATTCACTGGGATCTGTCTTAAATCACGTTTTATTGCACCAGACCATTCAGGGTTTAGAGTGTAAAAAACAGTTTGAGATCATTGATGAATATCCTGATGTGATCTATGGATGCGTTGGCGGTGGAAGTAATTTTTCAGGAGTTTTCCTTCCATTTATGGGTGATAAGCTCAGAGGAGAACACCCAGACCTGCAAGTTGTATCCTGTGAGCCTACAGCATGTCCAACGCTGACAAAGGGACTTTATACCTATGACTTTGGGGACACTGCAATGTTGACTCCTTTGCTAAAGATGCACACACTTGGGCATGATTTTATCCCGCCACCAATACATGCCGGAGGACTGCGCTATCATGGAGATGCTCCCATACTGTGCAAGCTTACTAAAGAGGGGTACATGGATGCTGTAGCATATCATCAGAATGAAGTTTTCAAAGCAGCAATCACCTTTGCGAGGACAGAAGGGTTTTTAATTGCTCCAGAGACTGCGCACTGCGTTAAGGCAACCATAGACGAAGCGCTGAGATGCAAAGAAACAGGAGAAGAGAAAACTATTCTTTTTGCTAACAGCGGACATGGGCATTTTGATCTAGCGGCATACGACGCCTACCATGAAGGAAAGTTAGTTGACTATGAATACCCTGCTGAACTAATTGAGAAGTCTTTGAAAGCTCTAAAAAATAAAACTTAATATTTTTTATTTTTTGTGATTTTATGAAGAAAGTTGGATTTATTGTGAATCCCGTAGCTGGAATGGGTGGAACGGTAGGTTTAAAAGGTACGGATGGCGTTTTGGAAGAAGCATTAAGGAGAGGTGCAAGACCGGTAACTCAGAATAGAGCAAAAAAAGCACTTGAAAGACTAAACGGCAGAAAAGCAGGTCTTGTTGTGGTAACCTCCTCAGGCGAGATGGGCGAAAATATATTGAAAGGTTTGAATTTCCCAAACTACTCTGTTATGTATTATCCTGAGAAAAAAACCTCAAGATCAGATACACAAAAAGCATGCAAGATATTTCTTGAGGAAGTTGTTGATCTTATCATCTTTTGCGGAGGAGATGGTACAGCAAGAGACATTTATGAAGTAATCGGAAATGAGATTCCAATCATAGGAATTCCTGCAGGAGTTAAGATGTTTTCAGGTATATTTTCAATAAATTCACAATGTATATCAGAGTTAATTGTCAAATTTTTGGATGATCATATTGAGATAAGAGAAGCAGAAATCATGGATGTTGATGAAGATATGTACAGACAAAATAACTTTGATATAAAACTTTTTGGTTATGCTAAAACGATCTATGTACCAAATTTAGTCCAGAGAAGAAAATTTACCTTCCAGAGCGAGAGCGAAGACGTATCCAAGAGAAACATAGCTTGTTTCATGCGGGAGCTCATGAAAGATGGTGCTCTCTATATCCTCGGGGCAGGAACTACTACAAAAAGTATTGCAGATCTCATGGGCATAAAAAAGACTCTTCTCGGTGTTGATCTTGTCAAAGATGAAAAACTTGTAGCACGGGATGTTTGTGAGAGGGATATTCTCACGTACATTAAAGGAGAAGA
>DAOVEQ010000037.1 GCA_030668905.1 Thermococci archaeon | reverse complement strand
AGAGAATACCATTCCTTTGCCGAACATCTTGTCATCTTCAACTATGCAACTCACGGAAGCTCCTGCCACTATTCCCTGACCTACGGCAGATAAAGCTGCTATTCCCACAGCCATTCCTGCTCCTACACATGCTATGCCTACACTCAGAGGTAAATCCAGGAATTTCCCTGCAAGTAATCCTGTGACTGTAGTATCAAAATAGAAATGAGGAGAGCTGATATTGCATGAGTTTCTGGAAGTATGGAAAATATCATTCCTTTACCAAAAACCTCTTCCTTTTCTGACACGCTCGCTATAGAAGAAGACGCCACTATCCCCTGGCCTATGGCAGACAATCCTGCTACTCCTATTGAGAGTCCAGCTCCCACGCATGCTATTCCTATCCCTAACGGTATCTCTTTGATATTCCCTGATAGTAATCCAGTGAAGTAAAGAATTAATATAGCTATTAATAATCCGTATATTGCCTGAGTTTCCGGTAATACTGAGAATACCATTCCTTTGCCGAACATCTCTTCTTTCTCGCTTACTGCTGATATTCCCGAGCCAGCAGCTATCCCCTGGCCTATGGCAGACAATCCTGCTACTCCTATTGAGAGTCCAGCTCCCACGCATGCTACTCCTATCCCTAACGGTATCTCTTTGATATTCCCTGAAAGTAATCCTGTGAAGTAAAGAATCAATATAGCGATAAGTAATCCATATATTGCCTGAGTTTCCGGTAACACTGAGAATACCATTCCTTTTCCGAACATCTCTTCTTTCTCTGTAACACTGGCAATTGCAGATGACGCTGCGGTCCCCTGTCCCATTGCTGAAAGTTTTGTAACTCCCACAGCTATCCCTGCCCCTATGCATCCCAATCCTACTGGAACGTTTTCTATTAACTCTCCGCTCATAACACCCGAGAAATATAAAATTAAAATCGCAATTAATAATCCATAAATAGCCTGGGTTTCTGGAAGTATGGAAAATACCATACTTTTTCCTAAGGTCTCCTCTTTTTCAGAGAGTGCAAGAATCCCTGAGCCTGCAGCTATCCCCTGACCTATGGCAGAAAATCCTGCAAATCCTATAGCTATCCCCGCACCTAAACACGCCAGTCCTGTAGCAATAGGAATCTCACTGCTGCCTGAGATCACTCCTGTTTTAACAATTATCAAAACAGCGATCAGTAAACCATAAATTCCCTGGGTCTGCGGAAGTGCCTGGAGCATCAACGCTTTGGAAAACTTGGATGAGTCCTTGGCTACAACTCTTGCACCCATACTCCCTGAGATCCCTGTTCCTATCCCCGACCCAAGTCCTGCTCCTCCAACGGCTATCCCGGCAGCTATCGCACACAGAGCCGCCCCCTCACTGATCACTCGATCACCTCTGTAAGCTTCCTTTCCATTCTAAATGGCACGAACTTCTTTCCTCCACTTTCATAGAATTTTGAAAAGAACTCCACATAATGGAGCCTCAAAGAGTGTACAAATGACCCCAATGCCTCCAAAACAAAATTGAAGAATTGTCCTCCCACAAAAACTAAAAATGCAAGTATTATCCCGATTATGGGAAGACCATAAACCATTCTGGCAACTATATTGACAGTCATCGCGATCCCCGAAGTAGCTAAAGCTAAAGCCAGAATTCTCGCATAGGAAAGCCAATCTCCCAAAAATCCAGTGAAATCAAAGAATGAAAGACCCTTTTTATCATAAACTATCAGAGAGACGCCTATAAGGGCAAATACAATCCCCATATTGATAACAGTTTTAGAGAAAAGGAACCACTGAAAAAATGTCCCTATTAGTATCCCTCCTCCTATCTGTGTAAAATACCAGCTTATATTTTCAAATAAAACAGATTTATAACTCTTATTCATAACATTCTTAATCAATCCGAGAGTAATACCCACATTCAGATGAATTATTCCAATTATCAAAGCTAATTTTAGTAAACTCATTGGATTTTCAAGAGGATTCAATAAAGATGGAATTTTATATCCCCCGTATTTGAAAATATCTCCAAAATAACTTCCCATTATTGCTCCTGCAATTATCGTGGCTATTCCGCAAGCTAGGAGTATATAAGAAAAGTCTCTCATCCCCTTGCTTTTTTTCCCAATACCCCTATATAACAAAAATGCAAAAATTGTTTGCAATACACCGTAAAAAACGTCTCCGAGCATTATCGCATAAAATAATATGTAAACGGGAGCAAGTATAAATGTGGGATCAATTTCCGAGTATTTTGGTGTCCCGAACATTTCTACGAGCATTTCAAAAGGTCTTATAACCTTTGGGTTAGAAAGCTTGACAGGAGGATCATCCCCACCCAAGAGCTCTATATGGCAGTGCCCTTTTGTGAGATCATTTATATCTCTATTAACAGTGCTTACCTCTTCTTTAGGTAAATATCCTGTAATGACCATAGTTTTCCCAGTTCTGCCAAATCTAGTTGGAATATCAGCTCTTTCCTTTTCTATATTTAATATTTCATGGTAAGCTTTGAAAAGTTTCTCTTTTTTATTTTTTATTTTTTTTATTTCTTCTTCATAATTACATATCTCTTTTTTAAGATCTTCTATTTCTTTTTCAATCTTTTCCAGGTTTTCTTTTGGTGTTCCAGTTTTTTTTATCTCTATAATATCTACGTTTCTTAAAACCTTATCTATCTTATCTATAGGCGATATGACAAAAACATAGTCTTCTTTTTTATAAAGTACTATCTCTTCATCTTCTATGTCCTTTTTCAGCTTCCCTATACAGATAAAAATAAACTTATCTCTTCCTAAATATCTTAAATCAATATCAAACTCTATTTTTGATAACAACTCATATTCACTCTGCAGATACTCTATTTTTTCCTTATCTTTGCTTATCTTTGCTGAAAGATCCTCTACACGCTTATATATTCCATTTATTTCTCCGGAATGCTCCACCAAAAACTTTCTAAACTCTGGAAATTTTTGTCTTTCTTCTTCCCTGTATGTTAGATACTCTCCCAGAAAGTTTTTTATCTGTTCTTTTTTGGTTTTTTCTTCTCTAACAAGAGAAAAAGTTTCAAATATTCTCTCTATTTTTACAAGAAGAGAATGTATATCTTTTGACAATTCTAAAGGAAAATCTTTATTTAAATCGGTGGATGCAACTTGCATTACCCCTTTTTCATGAAAATATTTTATTATTCTACTCTTATACTCATCTAAGGATATAATAAGAATTTTATCCATTTTTTGGGGTAGAAACATCGTTTCACCTTTGTGTTATTTCTCTCAGACAATAATCTATCGCCTTCTCCCAGTTCTTTTCTGCTGTCTTTTGTATTTTTTCTAGTTGTTCATTGCCCTCTTTCTTTATTTTATCTGAAATTCTCTGAGCTTCTTTTATTCTCTGCTCTTTTAATTTCTCTACCTCTTTTTTAGCTTCTTCCGCAGATTTAACCATTATCTCTTCAGTTTTTTTCTGAATCTTGTTCAGCTCCAGTTCTATCCTTTTTTCAGCATCTTCTACTCTTTTTTTGGCTTTCCCTTCAATCTCCCTGATAGTACTGACAGCATCTTCCACGAAATCACTCCATAAACATTTTTTTCACAAGAGGTACAACTCTCGTTTTTGCCAGTACCAATACCCTGTTACCTTCATTAAGTTGGGTATTACCCTTTGGTATCGTCAGATCTCCCTCTTTGTTGTAAACAGCTATAACTACAAAGTCTCTTGGAGATATGTCCTTCAATTTTTTTCCTACCACGGGCGAGTTTTCACTTACTATCATCTCCAGAATCTCTGCCTGCCCTTTCGCAACGACAGTAAGGTCTATTACATCCGGCCTCATTATCAGCTTTTCTATGTGAATGGCAGTTGTAAGCTCTGGAGAAACAACAGCACTGACACCAAGTTTTCTGAAAACTTCGCTGTTCTCGGGATCAGATATCCTTGCCACGACAACTGGGACACCGTAATCTTTTGCAAGAAGGCATGCCATGAGATTTATCTCATCTCTCTTAGTTAATGCCACTAACGCATAGGCATCCTCTATATTTGCCTCTTCCAAAGCTTTTATAGTAGTTCCGTCTTCATTCAGAACAAGAGCATCTATCTCATTTGCAATAAAATTAGATCTTTCCCTCTCTTTTTCTATTACTGTTACTTCATGTCCTGCTTTTACGAGAAGTTTGGAGAGGTTAAAACCTATCCTGCCTCCTCCAACTACTACTATATACATTTTATCAACCTAGTATCTTTTTTATCATATTTCCATATGTAGGTCTCGTTATAAAAATACCTACGAATATTCCGATTATTGTTACCACGGCAAATCCTTTCAGCACGCCTAATTGCATGTACGCTAACGGCGTCATTGCGATCACAGTTGTAGCTGCTGAAGCAAAAATAATTGCAAATGCTGCTGATACCCTTTTTGTCAGGCTCTTTCGCGATACAGCCTCGCCTCTTAACACTTCATCCGTGATGATCACCATCTGATCGACACCCGTTCCCAGCGTTGCAATTATGCCGCCCAATGAAGGCAGATCTAACTGATGCCCGATCAATGCTGCTACACCTAGAACTATGAATGTTTCACTGAATCCCGTAATTAACATGGGTATTACGATCTTTTTTTCACGGTACCTCATGTAAACTATGAATCCAACGGCTAATATCGCCAGAATTATCGCAATGAAAACCTGTCTCAGGAAATTCTTTCCGAGAACTGGATCTATGTATCCTTCGCTCATGATTACTGGTTTTACCGGAAGAGCTCCTGCTCTGAGGTGAGTTTCCAATTCCTTAGCCCTCAATCTTGATTCTTCATCGTCACCCCCCATACTCGCCTCTAAACCACCGCCACTCCATACACCGCTTTTTATATCCATAGCCAGTGGAGAACTCAGAGGAGCTTTGAATACTTCTTCATCGTCAAGATACATGGCTATTGGATGTGCTTCTGGATTGTCTGCAGCTCCATACTCTATACACATTTCTCTGAAATTATCAGATGCCTCATTTGTGAGTTCAAAGGGTACCTGCCATGTTCCAGTCATGGTGTCTCTACTGTAAGAACTGACTCTCTTTATTGAAGCACCCGTACAGATCAGCTTTGTTTCTGTTTCATTAACGAAAATCTTGATTTCAAACTTTCCTGGCTCTGCTACATACTTTCTTGCCTCTTCCAAAGGCATTCCGGCAAGATCGATTAGTATATAATCTTCGCCCCATATTCTCACCTTTATATCTTTTAGACCTATGTAATTCAACTTCGTGCTGATGATATCTTTTGTCTGTTTTGTCGTAAATGAGGATACGCGATCTTCATAACTTATCAGAACTGCCCCCACCACACTCAAATATTCCTTCAATCTTTCTTCCGATTTCGCTTTTATTTCTTCATCTGTTAGTCCTTTTCTTTCTTCTTCGGTTAAAATAGCACCCCTTATCTCATATTTAGGTGGTTCTTCCTCTTCAAGAAGTAAAATCTCGTATTCTGTCTTTTTCCCGAGGTATATTATTGTTGCCCCGATATCTTTTATGCTAAACTTAATTAAGTTGCCTTCAAGAGTTGGTGTTCCATACCCAAGTTTCTTTAAATCTTCTATTACTGTAGCGTTTTCATCCTCGCATGTAAACTCAACAAAATCATCCCCGGAGTTTGAGAGTTGATACCCTTTACCTAACTCATGTCCGAGAATTTTTTCTTTGCTGCTTTGGATCTCCACCATGCACCCTTCTAACTTCAATTGTATGGATGATCCACCTACAAAATCCAATCCTAACTTTAAATTGGTTTTCAAAGATCCTTCTTCATAATGTGGAGATATGGCAACTAAAGATCCTGCAATCGCAAGAATTAATATAATGACACGGAAGTCTTTAAAAATCGATGATCTCATATTTATCTCCCCCCAACTTTAAATTTTTTCTTTTTAGAAGATTCTCTAAGAAGATACCATTTTAAAATGCCGGCATTGAACATCCAGGTATTCATTAAATCCGCACATAATCCCAGTACAATTACAGCAGCCATATCTTTTAAAATGGGGGTCTGAATACAAACTATAAACATAACTATCATGGCTGCAATAGTTGTTGATGTCATTGTCAATCCTGTTTTCATAGCATTTCGTATTCGTTCATTTATTTCTCCTCTCCTTTTTAGACATTTTGTCGTGAGAAGAATGTTGCTGTCAACTGAATATCCTATAAGTATGAGTAATGCTGCTATTGTACCGAGTGTTAGTTTTATACCTAATATATACATTAAAAATGCTGTAATTGCTATGTCTGAAGAAGCTGAAAAGATTACAGCTATCGTCGGGTAGGGTATCCTGAAAACTATAAATACAACGATCGCCATCCCTATGAATGCATAGATCAATGCTTTCATAGCCTGCGCCCTCAGATCGCTACCGAGAGTCGGCCCCATATACTGAATACTTACCGTTGCGTTGGGGTATTTAGATACAATAAAATCCTTCAGCTCCACAGAATCTATTGAAGCCGGAGCCTCTACCCTATACTCTGTACCAGATTTTCTGACAGTAATCTCAGGATCACTGAAGTTCTTTTTGAGTTCATCTTCAAGAACTTTTATGTCGAGAGTGACATTTTGTATATATGCTGTCGTTCCTCCTTCAAGCTCCATACCATAATCCAGAGGTCTCCCCAGACGAAGGTAGTTCGCACCTAAGAGGAGCAGGGCAAGGATCAGAATGATTAACGGAACTAACATTAACTTCTTGTAAGAATATTTTGTAACATCTATCCTATTCATTATCTCTTCGAACATCTTTATCTCTCCTTAAATTTTTATAGTCTCGACTCGTAGATTGAATATATAAATTTAACGGAGTCTCGTATATGATTTCAGAAGAAGATAATATACTGCTCATTGACAAAAAAGGGAAAAAATACATGGTAAAATGCAGAGGTAAATTTCATTCTCACTACGGAGTGTTAGATCTCGATGAAGTAGTGGGAAAGGATTATGGGATAAAGATAAACACCCACAGAGGTGACGAGTTTATAGTCTTAAAACCTACCTTCATAGATTATATAGAAAAAATGAGGAAAATGCCGCAGATTATTCAGCCGAAGGATGCTGCGACGATCTTAGCGTTTACAGGATTGGGTAGGGGAGATAAAGTTGTTGAAGGGGGCATAGGATCTGGTGCACTGGCAATTTTTTTGGCTAATGTGATATACCCTGGAAAGATCTACAGTTACGAGATCAGGGAAGATTTCGCAAAGATAGCCGAGAAAAACATCAAGGAACACAAAATAGATAACGTTTTTATAAAAATGAAGGATATATATGATGGAATAGAAGAAAAAAATGTAGATCTTGTAGCTTTGGACATACCCGAACCTGAAAAAGTTGTAGAAACCGCTTACGATTCTCTGAAATTCGGCGGCTTTATCTTTGCGTATACGCCTTCTGTCGAGCAAATGTTGAGGTTCAGGGGAAAGGCTAAGGATTATTTCAAAATGAAAACAATAGAATGCATTTTAAGAGAGTATGAATCTAAAAAATTGGGAACGAGACCCAAAACTTTAATGGTAGGACATACGGGCTTTTTAACATTTGGAAGAAAGATATTTTAAATGATTTTATAATTTATGCTGCATGCCTGAAAATCTTTATTTTTGCGATTTTTTCTATTGCAAATGAAAGGAGAATTAGATATGCTGCTGCAAAAGAACATGCTACAAGATAACCAGCAATTTGGAAAGGGGTCCAATCTTTATTGATCCATCCTATTAGAAAAATAAAGGGAAGTAGAAATAATCTAATAATATCTCCCTTCAAATTTTTTGAAGATCTCATGAGAAATAAAAAGAGAAAAACTGAGATATCATTTAGGACGTTCCAGAAAAGAAAGTGCACAGGATAAAAAATAAG
>DAOVEQ010000214.1 GCA_030668905.1 Thermococci archaeon | reverse complement strand
CTCACAATAAACCTTGAAAAAATAGAAATACTGAAACTCGCTCCAACGTACACAGTCCAGAAAGAAAAATGTTCCTGCGGGGGAACGTTAAAATCCAGAGGAAAGGGAGTTTATAAATGCAAAAAATGTGGAAAAAAAATAAATTTAAAAAAAATCGAGATTAAAAGAGATATAAAAGAAGGATTTTATGAAGTTCCTACCTGTGCGAGGAGACATTTATCTAAGCCTATCTGCAGATATCGAAGACTTCGGCAGAGTTGAGTTTTACAAGGTCTTTTGGTTTAATCTTTATCCCAACATAAGGAGAACCAGCAGAGCCAACAACATACTCCTCGTTTAATACTTTTTGGTCAACGATCATTTTTAGAGTGGACCCAATGCACGGTATCCCTCCAAACTCAAAACCCATTTTTTTTATATCTCTAGCTCTGGCCAAAGTAACCTTTTTTCCTGTTATTTTTTCAAGTTCTTTTAAATCTAACAGTCTATCACCCTGCAAAACAATGAGAAAAGGGATCTCGTCTAAAAACACGAGAATAGATTTTATAACATTTTTGAGCGCTATTCCAAATATCTCGGAGACTTTTTCACTTTCCTTTCCCCATAATTTATGCTTTTTTATTTCAGCTTCTATCTTCTCTCTTTCTATGATCTTTTTTGTATTTTTCACATAATCCATAAAACATATTAGAACTAAAACTAATAAATCTTTTTTCATTTTCTAACCCCTTTATTTCTTGTGGAAATATGGATTTAAAAGGCTTTGTAGAAAAATAAAGGGTGAATAAATGGTTTTTTAATACTTTATTTTTAAGTGCTTAGCTTCTTTTCTTAGCATGAAAAAAATGGCTTCATCCCTATGTCGTTAGCGAGAAATATCTAAGCTTTAATAGGAAAAATTATTTCGAAAGTAGCTCCTTTTCCCTCTTTAGATCTCACTGAGATATTACCCTCATGCGCTTCTACTATTTTCTTTACTATTGTAAGACCGACTCCTGTACCCGTCTTGGAATATCCCATGTCAAAGATCTTATCGATATCTTCTTTGGGAATTCCTTTACCGTTATCCTTTACATAAATGACATAAATGTTTTCCTTCTTTTCTGAGGATATCTCTATTCTGTCGGCTTCGCCGTGTTTTACTGCGTTGTCGATGAGATTGTGAAATGCTTCCTTCAGTCGTTGTGGATCGCCTTTGATCGTTGGTAATCCTTTCATCTGTATCTCAACGCTGTACATTTTTCCTACTTCACCGATCAATTTATTAAGATCTACTTTCTCAGGTTCCCCTATGGCTTTTCCCGCATCGGCAAGTTGGAGCTGTCGATTTACAAAGTTCTCCATCTTTTTTGT
>DAOVEQ010000078.1 GCA_030668905.1 Thermococci archaeon | reverse complement strand
CTTTTTGGATATAAAAGAGTTGTTCTTACACTCTGGGATAAAAATTTTAATGTTTGGTACTCCACCTTCTATGGTCTTAAAGAAGAGGAAATAAAGGTTCTAAAAGGAAGAATAATGTCCAGGGAAGAAAGGACACTCATACTGAATGAAAAGTATAGGATGAGCAATTCATATTTTATACCGGAAGAAGATAACCCCCTGATAAAGAAAGTGCTTCCTGGCAGTTCTATCGGAGAATGGAAATCTCTTGACGCTTTAATAGTTCCTTTAAGGATTAAAGGAAAGATTAGTGGGATACTCTCCCTGGACGAGCCGATTTCCGGCAAAAGACCTACAGAAGAAAGTTTAAAGAACATTGAGATCTTTACTGATCAGGCTTCTCTGGCAATAGAAAATGAAAAAATGATAAAAAAAGAGATGAAATTTGCTCAGAAACTTAAAACTCTTAATAATATAAGCAGAGAAATGTCTAAACTTGTGGATTTAGAGAATCTTTTTTATAGGATCCCAAAGTTAATCAGGGAAACGTACAATCTTCCTTTTGTTGGGCTGGGCATTTTTGATGGAGAAAATATTACTTTCAAACATTACTCGACTCAATTCGGACAGATCGATAAACCTCTTATTTCAAAACTTGAGAGGGGTCTTGTTGGCTGGGCCGCCCGTAATAAAAAAACTCTATACGTTAAAGATGTTTCAAAAGAAACCAGATATTTTAAATATTTTGAAGAGACGAGATCTGAGCTGGTAATACCCATACTGAGCGAGGAAAATTTATTGGGCGTTCTGGACTTCCAGAGTAATGAGACAGATTATTTCACCTCTGAAGACATTTTGATTCTTGAAAATTTGACAGATCAAATTGCTATAACTCTAAAAAACTCGCAGCTTTTTGAAAAGATCAAGAATGAGAAAAAAATGCAAGAATTCTTTATAACTATGATCTCTCATGATTTAAAGACACCTCTCCAGGTTATACTGGGATATGCTGATCTGTTAAAAAATGATAAATATTCTAATATTATACAAGAAACTGTAAAAAAAATTAATGAGATACTGAATAAAGCAGGTATATACTCAAAATTGGAAGTGGGGTACAAAGAAAACCCGAAAAGGAGAAACATAAGAAGAATAATGGACACTCTTATGACTAGCTTTGAAAACGACTTGAATAGAAAGAACATCAAAATCATTTTGAATATTGAAGATATCTATATCGAATCTTTCAGTTTCTTGGAGAATATCTTTCAAAATCTGATAGAAAACTCCATAAAATTTTCGTATGAAAACAGTAAAATTGAGATTTATTCTGAAAATTATGAGGAATATATTGTCATTAATGTAAAAAATTATGGTCAAAATATCCCTGATGAAATGAAAGAAGAAGTATTTGAAAGGTTTAAGAAATTGGATCCCAAAACGAAAGGTACGGGTCTTGGGCTTGCAATTGTAAAAAAAGCAGTGGATTTACACGGGGGAGAAGTATGGATAGAAGACTCTCCTGACGGAGGAACTGTGTTTAAAGTAAAATTGCCGAAGAGGCACTTTAGTTAAATATTTAAATGATGGCAGAAAGGAAAAGACATAGATAAAATCCTAGAAAAATTTATTGAAAATAAACCCATTAGGATATAGGTGAAAAAAACAGTTCAAAACTAGATGTACCACCTAAAAAACTTAAAGATTTTACAAGAAAGAATAGAATTAAATCACAAAGGAGAAAAAGTTTGGGAGTTGTTGGAAGAGATAATAAAGACATTAAAGGAATAGTTTTACAATCTAGTAGAATCGAAAATGCATATGAATATTATAGGTAGTTTTATAAAGAAATCTAAGAAAGATAATATCAGGTGATAAAATGAGAACTGAAGAAGAGGAGATGAGATTATTTGAGGAGTATGAGAAGGATGCAGATTGGTTCTTTAATCACTTTGATGCACTCGCAGAGAAACACGAAGGGAAAGCAATAGCAGTCAAGAATAGAAAGATATTGGCTACAAATGAAGATATAGATATTCTTATAAAGGAGCTCAGAGCAAAAGGTGAAAATCCTGCAATACTTTTTATCGGATCTATTTTGCCAAGTGACGAAATTATTATTCTTTGATTTTTATGAAGATTCCTCTGCGTGTAGGAAAAATATTTTCAAAACAAGAAGCTCTGTCTCCTATTCTTTCTATGAGAGTTAGAAAGGAACATGTACATCCCCCTATTTTTGGTACGATATATGCGTTAGTTGATACAGGATCTTCCACTACGCATTTATCTTATAAAGATACAGAGGGATTGAATATTCAGATGAAAAGATTGCCAGAAGCGCATGCAAGACCTATAACAATAGGAGGATGCAGATTTAAAGGAAAAATTCTAAAAGATATTATAGTCAAGCTTACCAAAGAAGATAAATCTCCATATAGTATGAATGTTTCAGAAATGATTGTAGTAGGAGAACCTGTTGAGTCACTTGAAAAAAAGAGAAAAAGTTATAAAATTCTTCCAAGTATTATAGGAACAGATTTTTTGGAGAAATATCGCTTTGCTTTGTATTTTGATCCTTCTAAGAAAGAAGCATATCTTGAGCTTGAAGAATAGCAGTCCTCAGTATCGAACTCTGCAATCATGCCCTCTAAATGATTTTCAAACTCTTTTATCCTTATCTTCTCCTCATGAAACTTTTTAGTCATGCTATAGAGCTGCTTTTTCTTTTAAAATCATGTATAAGTAACTACTTCTCCCCCTCTGACGTGATTCAAAGTAAAGCTCCCAAAAAATATTGTATAGCAAATCCAGTAAAAACGGGGATCGCAAAGTTATCGTTAACAATATCCTGTAACTCCGAGATTGTAGCTACTGTAGCGCCTACAAAAGCTGCAGGCGTACCGAGAATCATGTATCCAATTACAAAACAACTGAAAAAGCATGAGAGTGTTCCAACTATAGTTTTATTCTTATATATCTTTATTCTCCCAAAAAGTTGTCCATTTATTGCTGCAAACATGTCTCCAATGACTAACATGAGGATAGATGCTATGGCTACATTTTTTTCCACGAAGAAAACAACGACAAGACATCCTGCAATAAAATAAACATCCCCTCCTAAGCCGTTTCTTTCGTGTTCTCTTGTTATTCTGCTCAGGAAATAGCCGACTAATGGGATTTTTTGAAGATATTTTATCCTGTAATAATTAGAAAGAAGGAACAGTAATAAAAAAATGCAAAGTAAGATCAATGTTACCATTCTATTTGTAAAATAATAGAAAATCGGCACGAATAAGCCGAAAGAATGAATGATTTTTCTTATGATCTCCTCTCTCATAATTTTAAAAATAAAAAAGAGTATAAAAAGTTTTCTAATGGATCATTCCCAAACCTTTCAATTCAGCAACGAGTTGCTCGATTCCCTTTTTAACGTCTTCTTCGCTCTTAGCACCTGCACACACTATTTTTCCAGTATTGAAAACCAAAATAGCAACTTTTGGATTCTTTACCCTGTAAACAAGCCCGGGGAACTGTTCAGGCTCGTATTCACAGTTTGGGAGCTCGAAGATCAATGTTTCCAGATCTATCTCTATACCAAGATCTGCCGTTGCAACAATGTTCTGAAGTCTCAACTCAGGTTCTCCTCTCATTTCAAATCCTATTTTTTTTAAGCTCTTTACTATCTTTTTAATAGCTATCTCGGCATCTCCTATGGATCTGGCACCTGTACATATGAGCTTTCCGGTTGAGAATACGAGTGTGGATGTTTTTGGAGACTCTACTTTATAAACAAGGCCGGGGAACTGCTCAGGTTCAAACTCCGTAGTTTTTATCTCGCGTGTAATATAATTCAGGTCAAGATTTGCGTGAATATCTGCAGAAACAACAATATTAACTATCTTAGGCTCTATCATATGTTACCTTTTAAACCTTATATTTAAATACTTATTCAATGCTCCCCGCTATCTCTCTTATAATATCTCTAATTCTTTTGTCTTTTTCTGCTTTCAAAATTAGATTGATCGTATATAATTTCCGATACATCTCGAGATCAAGATTTTTATTCTCCAATTTCTTATTCCAGTCTTTATGAATCAAACTAAAAAATTCTAATAGTAATTTTGATAATTTTTCTTCATTTTCTAATTTATAGTTCAATTTTTTCAATTGTACTACCAAATTATCAATCATTTTCTTTTTATATTCCTGTTTTATCTTCATTTCTTTCTCAGGAGCTTTTTCGTCCATTGCATAAATATATAAGTTTGAACTTCTGCCGTAAATCTTTTCAGGTATATGATACCTCTTCCTTTCCCCCACGGCATCTACAAGCCCTACTTCTTCCAGCTTTTTTATATGCCTGTAAATTGTGGATTCATCTTTGCCCAAAATCTCTGCTATCTGGGATACGGTGAGATCGTTAAACCTCAATAATTTTAGAATATCCCTCCTATTCTTCTCGATTCCTATAATTATAGCTTTTGGATCCCTGACGACCTTTATTCTCTCTTTATCCATAATAAAAATAGTAGAGTTATACTTATAAATGTTTTGCATGTACGTGCAGTAATTGATCAAAGACTTTCTGACAGAAGATTAAGATGTGTTTTTGGAAATAAAACAAGACAAAGACTCAACAATATTCAAACTTCTCAAGATGAGTTAGATGTGTGAATCGCATCCTGGAAGAAAATGGATCACACTCATACGAAATTGTTCAAATTACTTGTAAATTTTTTCTCTTGTTTCAAGCTTTAAAATGTGAATCCTCCCTTTATCTTTTTCAATATAATAAACAACTCTATATCCCCCAATTCTGATTCTGTAGGTATCTTCAATTCCCTTAATTTTCTTTAAGTCAAAATTCTTCCAGGGATAAGGATCTTTTTCTAGAGTATCTATCACTTCTGCAAATTTTTTGAGATGTGTCTTCTCTAGTTTTTTTAATTTTTTAGTAACTTGATTATGAAGAAGCACCTCAAACATTGGATCACAAGTTTAACTCTTTTTTTAGGTCTTTCCAACTTGTATTTTCCCCCTTCAGGGATTCCTCTCTCAACTTCTGTATTTCTATCATTTTATCTTCAGGAATTTCTTCTTTTGGGATTATAATTTCTTCTAATATCTCTAATTTTTTTCTTATCTCAATAAGTTCTTTATGCATTTCTTTCAACAATACTTCGCTCATGCTCAAGCATCTCCTTCTTATTTAAATCATGTCATCGCTCTATAAAAACCTTTTTATTTTCTCCATCTCAATATCATCTATGAGAATCTGGGCATTGATAACAATCTTGATAATATTTTCTTTATGTATTTCTGAGAGTCCGCAGGAGACATCGCCAACCACGACACCAACTGTGACAACACCAGCTCCAACAACGTCTACACCTACTACCCCACCAGCACCAATTACAGAACAATCGGAGAAAGAAAAGATTGCGGCACTGTCTGAATTGAGCAAAGTTATAAAGATAAAAGCAGAAGGAGAAATTCTGCATTATCAAAGAGAATCTTTTTGGAATAATGAAGAATTTTCTAAACTCTTAGAATTGAAAGAAGAATTTGAATCCAAAGAGATTGACTCTT
>DAOVEQ010000223.1 GCA_030668905.1 Thermococci archaeon | reverse complement strand
ACAAGAAAGATCGGAAGAGCCACATTATACAAATTAAATAAGGAATCTGAAGTTGTAAAATCTTTGATGAATTTGGATAGAGAAATAAGCTTTCTATCTGCAAAAAAGATAGCAAAAGAGGAAGTTAAAAAAGAAGAGTTAGAGATCCCTGTTATTCATTAGGATCTCGATATCAGTCCTTTATTTAAATACTTCCCCCGTTTCTTTATACCATAAAACGAGATCTAAATGACTCATGGGTATCTTAACTTTTTCTGAAAACTTCTTCATTTTTTTCTCTATCTCAAAATATTTCTTTTTCGGTAAGGAACGTGGAATTTCTTCTATTACCTCAAGAGAGTTCAGGTTTTTCAGTATGTGCCTATCAAGGATAGCAAGCTCTTCTCCAAATCCAATGTTTCTCAGGAAATGGCTTGCTTCTTTATATCCCATGCCCTTTACATTCTGGACTAACCACTCCCGCGCGCTATAGACATCATCAAACTCATTTATTTTGATACCGATCGGAAAGTGTTTCCTTGCTTCAATTATATATTCTGCTTTTTTATATCTGAACCGTACTCTATTCAGTTCTTCGGAAATTTGATCTTCGTTTCCTTTCAAAAGCAAATTTTTATTCAAAAGATTCTCCACAGTTTTCCAGCAACTTTGAGCTTTGGACTGTGGAGTCAGTATGCAAAAAACTAATTCGGCAAAGATCTCTTCATCACTTCCTTTTCCCCGTAATCTGTCAAATTCATTTAATCTCGATCGTATTTTTTCCTGTACGGAGAAATAAATCCTCTTTATTTCTTCCATTATCTCAATCCGACAATCTCTTTTCTCCTTTTATCTTCTGGATATCCGTAATGTCCTGGGATGCTTCCAATGTACCCAGATACTTTCCGTTTTTGTCTCTCACTGCAAAATATCTTATGTATATCTTCCTATCATTCAAATCAATCCAGAACTCTTCCGAATCTTTTTTTCCTTCTCTGAGATTATTTAAGACCTGGTTTACCTTATCCAGGCTCTTTTTAGGATGGCAG
>DAOVEQ010000071.1 GCA_030668905.1 Thermococci archaeon | reverse complement strand
AATACTTACTACTCATCTGGGCTCTGCAGAGAAAAATGGAAAATATCGCAAAACGCGTGATCCGAAGGAATGTGAAGAGATTTTCATGAAAACACTGTCTCGATTAGGTACCGATTATATTGATATTGCCAATTTACACTTCGTTAAAAATGAGAAAGAATACAACGAGACAATAGCTAGAGGGGTGTTGGATCTAGCACTCCGTTTAAAACAAGAAGGAAAGACACGTTTCATAGGCATGAGCACGCATGATGTTTCAGTGGCTACGAAGGCTGCAAAGAGCGGTAAAATAGATGTTATCATGATCCAGATCAATATAGCGAATAATGCCATGCAGGGAAGAGATGAGATGTTAGCTACATGTGCCAAAGAAGGAGTTGGTTTAGTTGCAATGAAACCCTTTGCTGGAGGGAAACTTCTACAGCGAAATAGAACAGTGAAAATAGCGGCATACCAGACAGGAGGAAAAACTCTCAAGAAAAAGATTTCTAAGAATATAACACCTGTTCAATGTATTAGCTATGTTCTTTCACAGGTAGGCGTTTCTACTGTCGTTCCAGGAGTGAAGAACGTTGAAGAGCTGGATGCTACTCTTGCATATTTGGGTGCAACAGACGAAAAAAAGGACTTTTCTTCTATGATCGAAGAGTTCAAAGAATATGTCACGGGAGAATGCGTCTATTGCAATCATTGTCTTCCCTGTCCCTCTGATATTGACATAGGGCAGACAATTCGATTACTTGACACAGCACAACAAGGTATTACTAAAAATATTCAGGATAAGTATAATGCACTTCCTGCAAAGGCTTCTACATGCATAGAATGTGGTACATGTATGGAACGCTGTCCCTTCGAAGTAAATGTGATCTCGAAGATGAAACAGGCTGTTAGACTGTTTGAGATGAAGGATTGAGTTAAACTTCAGATACTCCATAATCAGATTAAGTGAAGTTTCTTATTTCAGTGCTGGTTTACTAGAAAAACTCTATGAAATCAAAAGAAAATCAAAGAGGAAGTTATAAAGGCCGTGAGCGATGATCGGACCCACAATATTTTTTGTTTTATATACTACATAGCCATAGAAGCCTCCGATTATCATTATTCCAAGTATATAGCCTATGCCCATTCTTGCGTGCATTATACCGAATAGAACAGTTGATACAACGAGTGCTACCTTTGGTCCTTTCCATCTCCAGATGGAAAACAGAATCAATCCTCTGAACAGTATCTCCTGACCAAGACCGCTGAACATAAAGTTGTACAGTGCTTGTTCGCCAACGGTGGACAGAGTCAATTCGGGCGAAATGTGCACCCCTGAACGCACCAATTCGCCTATAAGCTTACCTAAGACCAAAGCGCAGGAGATCAAAAGGCTTTCTGGAAGATTTTTTCTTGAAAGACCAATTTCATGCAATTTCCTTCCATTATATTTTGTGATACCAATCGATCCCACAATATAGATACTGTAAATGATATAATAAGCTGCGATCCCTTGTAAAATGTTGTAAACATATAGTGGAATAATGAACAAGATGGGAATTAAAAAAAGTAATAAGGATTGCAAACTTTCTTTTACCCCTTTTCTCTCGTTTCCCCTTAAAACGGATTTAACTGGATTAACTTCTTTCATGCCATTCCTTTGTTATCTTCATTTTTTGCCTTTTCACATTGTTCTATAAGATTATATCTCATAAAAAGATTGTTGTCCTTCATTTGAGACCGATCCATATATGAGGATAGGTAGTTTCCCTTCCCCTCCATTATTATCCTTGCTTTCATTCTTGAGCTATTTAGTTTTTTTTCAGTTTATTCAACCTTTTCTATATGATATTCCTTTCTTTTGGGGATTAAGCAGAGGAACTCCACATCTTCTTTTCCTATGTTTCTGTACCAGTGGACTACATTTTCGGGAATGTAAACAACGTTTCCAGCTTTCACCTGAAAAACTTCGTCACCCAGTCCAAGCTCCAGTTTTCCTTTCAAAAGGTACTGTTCATGATCGTAGTTGTTGTGGTAATGCTTCGGCATACCGCCGCCAGGTTTCATTGTGAACTTTCGCATAAAGAACTCTTTTCCAGTATCTTCCCCTATAAGCCACTGAATCTCAGTTTTCTCCGCTACTTCTACTATCTCTTTTTTTATTTCACCAGTTTTTTTAACATACATAAGATCACCTATTTAGTAACATATAATAAATCTTTCTAGTGAAACATCTTATGTATCAGTTTTGCCCTCTTCTCTCCTATCCCTTTGACGTTTATTAAATCCTTCTTCGATGCGTTGGCAACAGAAGCTATAGACCCAAAGTAATCGAATAAATTTTTAGCCAGAACATTTCCTATATAAGGTAAAGAAGCCAGAATATATATTTTTTTATCTTTTTCAGGAAGTTCTTCTCTGAATCTTTTCCTGTACCATCTTTCCTGCGGAATTTTATCATTTAATCCTTTATCTTCCCTCTGTACAAGGATCCTGAAGAACTCTTTAAATTCAAGATCATCATTTACAAAAACGATAGGAACTTCATACACAAACAGAATCTCCAAGAATGCACCAAATATTTGAGCATCTTCAATATCGAATTGACCGTGGATAACCAAGATTCTCCTTTTTATTTTATATAATCCTATCGTATCGTTTTTTATCATCTTTAAAAGCTGCTCCCATAATCTGTTGCTTCTTAAAGAAGATATAAAATCTGAAGGCGTCTTTCTTTCCAGCAGTACTCCTTCATCTTCTTTTAAAATAAAGATATCACCGATCGGAAGCTGGACAACTCTTGGATTGTACTCTTTAAGAAGATCTAAAATATGTGTTTCTCTGTTATCGATAAGTATTTCCATAAAGAATCTTCCTAAATATCTTTTTAAATTCTTGGGATTATATGCATCATGGAAAAAATTTCATGGAAAAAACTAGACTCCGAAGAAGAGCTTAAAAGACTCTACAAAGATACAGCTTTCCTTATTTTCAACAAAAAAGATGAGAAAGAAATTAAAGATCTTTCCAATACTTTTTACCAGAGATCTGTGAAATATTCTGATAAAGAATCTTCTAATTATGCTTTCGGTTTTTATATTGTTTTGAACAGTTTTTTCGTTGAAGGAGAGGAGTATACTCCTTTAAAGGCATTGAAATACGCAAGGGAAAATAAAGAGAATGAAATGATACTCAGCCTTTCAATGTTTGCAAGATATGCTGTAAAGGTAAGAAATGTTCAGGATTATTCCATTGTTCCAAGAAATTCTCTCGAAAAATTGTGGTTGTGTACTGTAAAGGTAATAAAAGGCGTTGTAGAATCCTACAAGTGATCTTATGGTCTGCGAGTACAGATATGGGCCAAAAGCCATGGAATATTTAAAAAACATGCCAGATATTACATATTCTGAATGGCGGAACTTTGTAAGACAGAAATTCAGAAAAAAGAATGGCAATGAATTGGCACATGCAGGAAAAGTGGCTTACTATGCATGGAGAAGACTTAACAGGGATTTAAATCCTTTTTTTGGAGAAGAGAATTCTGTTTCCTTTGAGTTTAAAGAATCCCAGTTTAAAACTATAAAAAAAATAGATGAAAAGACTGAAGAAAACTTTAAGGGAATAGGAAGGGAAATTTACAATGAAACTCCAAAAAATGTCATGCAGTTTGAAACATCCACAAAACCTTTGTTGATGATCTTCGAAGAAAGTTACAAAGCCCCGAGAATGGTAATAGTGAAGAAAAAGGGATTGTTTTCAAAAGAAGAGGTACTGGCGTCGAGAATTTATAGATATCTCGGAGCCACGGTTTTTGATGTTATCGATAGAAAGAATATGATCTTCATAGAATGGCTGGACGGGATAGACTGCGAGACTCTCAAAAAATTAGATAAAGAAAAAGATGCCTTAAATTATATCTATTATCTTGGAAAAGCCTCTGCAGACGCTCACTGCATAGGATTAGGCGACAGACTTCACAACGAAAGAGCAAATCTTTTGGTTTTAAAGAGCGACGTCGTAGAAGAGTTTAAAGATGACGTCTTCAGCCCGGTATATAATGTAGATTACGAGTTTGCTTTTATGAAAGCCAAGCTGAGAAGAACACCTGAAGAAGATCTTTTAAGTGTAAGATTAACATTCAAAAAAGTTGGCCTTGAGAATATTTCTGGAGATATAATAAAAACGAGGTTAAAAAATCTAATAGATACTTACATAGAAGGTTTTTCTAAGAGGTACAAAGAGATACAGGAGAATTACCAGATAAATAAAGAGAAGATAGATAAGTTGTTAAACGAGTATGATCAGGAAGTTTTTGAACTCTGTAAAAGGAGATTTGAGTTGGATGCAGATATTTTAACAGAAAAATTAAAGGAAATTTTAATCTCTGCTTTTCTGTCTTAGAAAAATATATAAGTTATAGACTTTAATATAAATTATGAATCTTTCAGATAAGGACAAAGCAATAGCGGCTTTAACAATTATGATTATAATTACCCTAGTTATAAGTTACTCTGCCAGTTTTCAGATTATAAGGCTTAAAACAGCCAAAAGTAACTATATCATAATAACAAGGAACATTGATAACAGCACAGAGCTGATGGATCTTCTGGAAGAAAAGGATACTGCGATTTACGATTTAGAAAATGAAATAAAAACCTTGAATGAAGAAAAGGAGAAATTAAACTCTGATATTGGAGAAAAAGATTCAGAGATCGAAAAAAAGAAAAAGAAGATTGAAAGATTGGAAGAAGCTTCAAAAGAGTTAGACAAGAAAAATAAGCTATATTTATCCTCAGAAAAGAGGCTATCCTATATATTAAAAAGATACAGCTATTTTCTGGAAAAAAATATAGAGGAGTATCAAAAAGATCCAAGAAAGTTCATAAAAGAATCGGAAGAACTTGAAAATATGGTTAAAAATATAGGTAAAGATGATTTTTTAAAGAACCTGTACGATTATATAATAGATAACTTTTATTATTTTTATGATCCCTTTACCATGACATCTGAAGGTGTTCAGGAATGGAACTTCTTTTTAGCTTATGATCTGAAGAACGAAGAATGGATAAAGGTTCCTTTAGACAGAGATGAACTTATCTTAAGTGTTCTTCCCGAGACGATCTTTTATCCCGAGGAAACTGTAAATTTAGGAGGAGGGGACTGTGAAGATCTTACTATTCTTTATGTTTCCGCATGCATATACAATGGGTACGACGCGAACGTTTATGCCATAGATATAATTTCAGAAGATCCATTGATCCAGCCTATCTCTCATACCATAGCTGTCGTGGATAATACTCTCGTGGATATAACTATGAAACAGTTCATTGTCGGAGACGATCTTTTCGAAAGGTACGGTAAGGCCATAAAAGCTGAGAAAATCACTCTGATAAAAACATATAACAACGAGAAAATAGAAAACAAAAAGGATGTTCTTTACTCTACGTGAATTTTTATGTATATAGTATCCTGGGCAAAATTTCCTACGGTTCTCATTTTTAGGATATAATCACCGCTCTCCACGTCATCTGCGATATTCAGAGTAATACTAAAACTCTGCACAGATCTCCTGTCTATATTAACTTTTTCTGGAGAAATTTCAAACTCCATACCTTCTGGCGTTTCTATCTCAACTTTCACGTTGTATGCCTTTAATATCCCGGTGTTAAAAACGTCTATCTCTATCGTATGTGTTCCTCTCTCAAGAGACAGATTCCCTATCTCAACTCCATTTTGTACGGCAAATGTTCCTCCAGAGTTAATATTCAAGATGTTTATTC